>DAOUQR010000034.1 GCA_030625525.1 Pseudomonadota bacterium
TACTGCGTTACGGTAAACAGCACCAACGCCCTGATCTACTGGCTAGTCAAATCAGCCAGGAAAACCGTTGGCGAGCTCAGCGATTTTCAATTGAGGAGGGTAGTTTGATCGAGAATGATTACAATCATTTAATGAAAAATAAAACGATTATTTTCAACTTAATTGAACAAGTCAGTGAGGATGCCAAGCTTCAAGGTTGTTACGATGAGTTGATGGGGATAACCAACATTCTTGAATTAGGTACATCGGCGGATAAACAACGTCGTGCATACCGCCATGCTTTAAAGCAAGGTGAAAGCGAGCAAGATGCGCTGCGTGCTGCTGTTAAGAGTGTTGTGAATGACATGCAAGCCGACTAGTGCTTGGCCTGACTGATTTGAATATAGGTTTGATGTAGGGTTTCAACCGCATTTTTCAGTGTTTTTTTGTTGCCATTATTATTAATGACATCATCTGCTAACGCTAAGCGCTTTTTTCTCGTTATTTGACTGGCGATAATTTTGTTGATGTTATCTGTGTTCATTCCTGTGCGTTGATGTGTGCGTTCAATCTGCGTGCTTTCATCACAATCAATCACTAGATTTCTGTTGATAAAATTATAGGGACCTGTTTCAAATAAAAGAGGAATTTCAATCACGATATACGAGGAAGATAAGGTAGGTAAGGTATGAATGATCTCTTCTTTGATGAGAGGATGTAGGCATTGCTCTAACCATTCTTTGGCTTTTGGATCATTAAAAATTAATTCGCGTAGTTGATGACGGTCGACAGTGCCAAAATGGTCAATGATTTTTTGGTGAGCGGGTTTGTTTGGCTCAACGAGAGAGTGTGCAATCGTATCTGCACTAATGACATCAATATTGAGTTGTTTAAAATAATTCGCCGCTGTCGATTTTCCACTACCGATACCACCGGTTAAACCAATAATAAGCATCAAGATCCTGAGTAGTTACATAACATCGGTCGAGTATAGCAACTTTTAGGAACACTACTATAGCGGTTGCAGATATCTTTAGCGGAGTTTTGTGCACTTTCTCGCGATGAATAATAACCCCCTGGCCATTCGCGTCCTTGATGGTCGAGAGCCGTGCAACGCCAACGTTCACTATAGGTTCTTTCGCCGGTTATAAAATCACACCAGGCTTCTGCTACGCGGCAAGTCGAGGGTTGTGTACTTTGTTTAAGACAGTGTTGTTTGGCTAGGTTAAGGGCTAGGCGGCGATATTTTTTGTTGACTTGCCACACCAATCCTTGATCATCACTCGCGCTACAACGCCATGTATGATCGTTAGCAAAACTCATCGTGGTGAAGACAATTAAAGTAGCAAGCAATAGGCTAATTTTCATTTTTATAAAAGTCCCGCTATGTCCATATACCAATGAGTGACATCATGTCCAAAAAATAAGGCTAACCATCCGGCTAATGCGAGATAGGGGCCAAAGGGTAGGGGGGTGTCACGCCCTAGTTTAAAAAAACCTAAAATAGAAGCGCTGATGATAGCACCTACTAAAGAACCAATAATAATGATAAAAGGTAAAACTAACCAGCCAAACCAGGCACCTAAGGCGGCAAATAATTTAAAATCGCCGTAGCCCATTCCTTCTTTACCGGTAATGGCTTTAAATAATTTAGCGAACGCCCATAAGCTGAGATAACCTGCGGCTGCACCGATGACAGCACTGCGTGTGTCAACAAAAACGCTTTCTAAACTAATTAACAAACCCATCCACAATAAAATATAGGTGATCGAATCGGGTAGTAGTTGATGATCAATATCGATCAGGGTGGCCGTAATTAATAGCCATGTAAACAACATGGCAAAAAAGGCTTGCCATGTAACCCCAAAATAAATGGCGATGATCACACTTAATATAGCCGTTAATATTTCAATGGCCGGGAAGAGAAAAGAAATTTTTTCATGGCAGTGGCCGCAACGTCCGCGTAAGAATAGATAACTCAGAACGGGGATGTTTTCAAACCAACGAATTTTAGCCGTACACTTTGGGCAATGTGAACTTGGACGAGAGAGGGTGATTGCTTCGGTTCGTTCAGGAATTGTTTCGGGGGGAATGTTTAATGTTTCAATACAGTCTTCTTCCCAGTTGCGATAAAGCATTTTAGGAAAGCGATAAATCACCACATTCAAAAAGCTACCAATGCACAGGCTAAATAAACCGATTAAAATGTAATACATCAACGGATTTGCTTGAAGCGTGGTGATAAAGTCCATATTCCTATTCCTTGTTTTCTAAACCACGGAGCCCAGTTTGAAAATGGGTAAATACATCGCGATGACCAGGCCACCTACAATGACGCCTAATATTACCATGATGAAAGGTTCTAGCAAGCTGCTGAGCGCATCAACGGCGTTATCGACTTCTTCTTCATAAAAATCAGCGGACTTACTTAGCATGCTTTCTAAGGAGCCGGATTCTTCACCGATGGCGACCATTTGTATCACCATATTGGGGAATATGCCTGTATAACGCATGGTTTGTTGTAACTGCGTTCCAGTAGCGACTTCTTCACGGATCCGCATGGTGGCTCGGGTAAAGACTAGATTGCCGGTTGCGCCCGCAACGGATCCTAGCGCATCAACCAAGGGTAAACCGGCGGCAAAGGTGATGGATAAGGTTCTGGCAAAGCGAGCAATGGCGGCTTTTTCTAAAATGGTGCCGATGACTGGAATACGTAAACTCATTTTATCCATTTGATAAGCAAAATTTTGTGAGCGTCGCCTAGCTTCAGCAATCCCATAAATAACGCCACCGATAATTGAAAAAATAAGCCACCAATAAGCTTGAAGTGCTTCAGATGCTGTGATGACCATGCGTGTTAATGCGGGTAAATCTGCCCCAAAGCCTCTAAATAAATCTTCAAATTGTGGGACGACAAAAATTAACAAGGCAGTAGATACCATAAAAGCAACGGTGAGAACGGCGGCAGGATAAAATAAGGCTTTTTTAATTTTACCTTTAATCGATTCAATTTTTTCTTTATAAGTGGCTACTTTATCCAGCATGATATCCAACGAACCTGATGATTCACCTGCTTCAACCAAGTTACAATATAAATCATTAAAGAATTTTGGGTGTTTTTTTAATGAATCAGAAAACGTACTACCTTCTTCAACATCTGTTTTAATTTCATTAATGAGTTTTTCGAGTTTTTCATTCGCTAAACCGCGCCCAACAATATCAAACGATTGGACGAGGGGAATACCGGAAGAGAGCATGGTTGCCATTTGGCGGCTAAAGATAGTCAGGTCAGCTTGAGAAATGCGTTTTCCACCCAGAGTAAAAAGTGGTTTTGGTTTCTTTTTGATTTTTTTCGTTAGCACACCTTGTCGACGTAATTCCACTTTCGCACCGTTGATGTTCATCGCTTCAATTTCGCCACGAACTTTTTGGCCGCTTCGATTGATCCCTTCCCAACTAAAAATCAATGCTTTTTTTGCTTTTGCTGCAAGACTGGTCATGATTTTAATCCTTTGTCACTCGGTTAATCTCTTCTAAGCTCGTGACACCGAGCATAATTTGTTTTAGACCTGTTTTACGAATGCTTTGCATACCTTCCTTTTCGGCGTGTTTGGCGATTTCTAAAGCGCCGCCACCTTCCATGATTAAATCTCCGAGATCCTTTGTGACTTCCAATAGTTCAAATAAACCAACTCGACCTTTGTAGCCGCCAGTACAGGTAGCACAACCTTTCGGTTTATATATGACAAGATCATCGACATCTTCTTCTGAAAATCCTTCTAATAAAAGCTCTTCGCGAGGAATTTTTGTTTTTGTTTTACATTTTTTACATAAACGACGAGCAAGTCGCTGTGCAATGATCAATGAGACGGAGCTAGCAATATTGTAGGCTGGGATCCCCATGTTGACCAAGCGGGTTAAGGTTTCAGGTGCACTATTGGTATGCAGTGTGGATAAAACCATGTGCCCGGTTTGAGCGGCTTTAATACCAATTTCAGCGGTTTCGAGATCTCGCATCTCACCGATCATGATAATATCGGGATCTTGTCGTAGAAAAGAGCGCAGCGCCTTCGGAAAGGTCAAACCCGTTTTAATATTAATGTTAACTTGATTGACACCATTCAGTTTAATTTCTACGGGATCTTCGGCGGTAGAAATATTTCTCTCTGTTACATTGAGTAAATTCAATGCTGTATAGAGCGTTACCGTTTTACCACTCCCTGTAGGGCCGGTGACTAAAATCATACCTTGCGGTTGTTCGATATGTTTGAGAAATAATTTTTCTTGTTCTTCTTCGAAGCCTAAGGCTTGTATGCCTAATTTGGCACCTTCAGGATCGAGGATCCGCATAACTATTTTTTCACCATTGACCGTTGGGCAGGTGCTTAAGCGAAAATCAATGGCTTGGTGACGCGAGATATTCATTTTAAATCGACCATCTTGTGGGATGCGTCGTTCCGAAATATCCAATCGTGACATGACTTTCAAACGTGCAGCAATACGGCTTGCTAAGGTAATGGGTGGCGCTGCGACTTCATGCAAGACACCATCTTGACGAAAACGTACGCGGTAAGTTTTTTCGTAAGGTTCAAAATGAATATCCGATGCACTTTTATGGATTGCATCAAGCAATACTTTAAAGACAAATTTTACAACTGGCGCATCATCTGCTGATTCAAAGTCTTCTTCGCTTAAATCTTTTTCATCATTTGAAATATCAATTTCATCTAAATACGTATCTGATAAAAAGTCATCGAGTGATTCAGATTCTTTTGCACTGATCGCTAGCTTGATCCAATCATTGAGTTTGTTTGCCTCAACAACAACACCATGAACAGACATGCCGGTTTGAAATTTAATTTCATCCAGTCCAATTTGATTGCTAGGATCGGCGATGGCAATAAACAAATGGTCACCCCGAGCAAATAAGGGGAGGGCTTTATGTTTTGATATTAATCGGTCGTTGACAATATCTAAGGGTAGACACTCTCGATCAAAACAATCGAGATCAAATAATGGCACACCAAAATCTTTTGCGAGTAAATTCGCAACAATATCTGCATCGATGATTTCATTTTCAACGATAAAAAACACCAACGGAATATTATTTTCATTGGCGCGTTCGATGGCCGTTTCTGTTTGCTCGAGATCGAGCAGTTGTTCTTTGACGAGTAATTGTGCCACTGACGGCATCATTTGAATTTGAGGTGAGGTATCCATTAACTTCCTTGCTCCTGGTTTATCTTATGTAAGTAACTTCCCTGTTACTTTGGGAAGGGATGATAAAACATTTACCAAAAATTTCCAGTGGTTTTATATTACATCGACATTTAATGACGAAGCTTTAGGTAAAATTAGAGGGTGTGATATTAAAGTTAAGATTTAATGTGTCGATAGAATTCACAATGAACTGACAGATAAGGACATGATGATGTTTAATAACATGCTATATCGTCGAGGACAGGCTGGATTTACTTTGGTTGAGCTCATGACGGTTGTTATGGTTGTTGCAATTCTGGCTGTGATAGCTATTCCGTTATATAACGATTATACCGTTCGCACTAAGATAACTGAGGGCTTGGGAATTGTAGCGACAGTTAAAACGTCGGTGTCTGAATATTTTTATAGTTCGAATGTGTTGCCAGAATCAAATAGTACTGTTGGTACGTCAGATACGCTTTCGTCTCCGTATGTTGCTAATGTACAAGTTGGAGCCAACGGTGTGATCACTATTTCATTTAATGCTGCTTCAGGTGTGCCGGACGGTGATGTGATTGTTTTTGTTCCTGCAACAACAGCATCTGGCGTGCTCGCATGGAGCTGCAACGGTGTAGGCACGACCGTGCCGGATCACCTCTTGCCGAGGGAATGTCGTTAACTTATACTCCTCGACCTAAATAGCTATGTCGACGTAGCTCAGTTGGTAGAGCAACTGATTCGTAATCAGTAGGTCGGAGGTTCGACTCCTCTCGTCGGCACGCCTTCGCTAAAGCTTCGGCGCGCAGGCACTGGTCCGTTGGGGCTTTAGCGAAGGTGGGGGGCCTTTTGTCCCAGAATGAAAAATCACACTGCGGGACTTTTGCGGGATTTTTTACTTTGGGGTAGAGTCCAAACTCATCGTTAACGATATCAAAGCTAGCAGCACACCACGCTTAGAAAAAAAACTGCCTCAAAAAATTTACATGTTGCTTGATGAATTCTCAGTTTTTTCGGCGATCAAATCATTAATCTAATTAACCAAGGCAGAAGTCCCGGCATACACGCGATTTTATCAACGCAGTCACCGTCCGATTTAGAACGCAAAGGTGGTGATGCGTTTTTAGGACAGACACTGAATAATTGTAATAACTACATCATCATGCGCCAAAATAATCCCAAAGATGCACAAACCTTGGCAGAAATTATAGGCACTCAAGAGAACTATGATGTGACATCACAAATTGCCAGCGATTGTGGGGGCACGGGGGTAGGGAGTGTGCGATCGATTCGAGAATATATTATTCATCCGGATGAGATTAAGCGTTTAGGATTAGGTGAAGCGGTGGTTGTGAACAAACAACGTTTTCAAATGCACCGGGTTCAGATTCGACAGGTTGGGTAATGGGGGAGTGGGTTTATCAATTTGTTCCACTAAAATAAGCAAAAATACTCAAGCCCTAAATGTTGAGTTAATATTAACCTGCTATAATTAGCATTGACGAAGCATTTGGGACGAATCCCATTGCCTCAATGAAAAGTCACTTAATTTTTTGTTAAGAAAAGTTAGGTGTAATGTTCTTCTGTTGTAAGATGTTAAGAGGTTGATGACAGATGTTGCCAGAAAAAATACAAACTGCTTTAGAACAATATGATGCTGAGAAAGGCCTCAGAAGAAAACTATTTGGCGATGCTGCTCCAATAAAGGCGTTACGCCAACTTGCTGATAAAGATCAAAAGAATTATTTTAAAATATACCTCTGTTTTTTTCACAATTTACCAAAACCGGAACAAGCATCTCATGACAGCAATTCTGTCAAGCCAAAATAAAAATGTCCCCCAGGGCAATCTGGTTCTGTCGGGCACTAGTTAAGATTCTCTTAAGGTTTGTACTGTACAATGTCGGATAGTGTATGAACTTTGGTTGTGTCGCAAATATTTTTAAAGTTCAAGTCGAACTGCTTTTGGATAAAGTTATCCAGCAAGTGCATAGAATTGCTCAAATACAGTAATGTTTGCTGCTGAAGAATGTTGGCTCTTTTTCAGCATATGGTGCAATTCAATTCCAGCGATAGTTGCTTGTGCTGAATGAAACGCCTTAAAGCCCATCATGGCCTTCGTTATTTTTTTTATAAAACGATGATCCTGTTCAACAATGTTGTTCAAATACTTGATCTGCCTAATCATAATTTGATAAAAAAAACCACCCAACATAAATGCCAATACTAACAATAAATTGATGAAGTCAGCCCCTGCTTTATTGGCACCACTTTTATCCATTGTTATTTTTTCTGGTAAGCCATGTTGACTAATAGCCTTTTTAAAAAAGCGTTTTACCGCTTTTTTATCACGTTTCTCAGAGACCATAAAATCAATCGTCTCACCAAACTTATCGACCGCACGATAAAGATACGCATCCTTTCCTTTTATTTTTAAATACGTTTCATCCATTCTCCAGCTCAGATTGGGCTGTCTCTTATATTTTTTACGAAAGATATTTTCCAATTCTGGACTGTACTTTATGACCCAACGATTCACCGTAGCATGATCGACTTTTACGCCGCGTTCAGCAATGAGTTCTTCAACATTACGATAACTTAATGGATAAGCTACGTACCAACGAACTGTCATTAGGATGATATCTTTTGGAAAATGTCGTCCGACAAAACTAATCATGCTTGTGCTCCCTGCGCAACAATCGAACTGCAGTGATCATTTTATCAAATCTACTGCCTGTTTGCGACAGAACCATAATAACTGCTGGGTCGCCTATGGGTTTTGGTAACAGTTGGATCGTCAAATCTATATAGACTGTTGCCAAGTGATCGGAGCGGCCCTTTATGTTTAGCTCATCTTGATTAATCTGTCATTATTTGTCTGTGTGTTTTTAA
>DAOUQR010000196.1 GCA_030625525.1 Pseudomonadota bacterium
GCGATGCCCTGCATCAAGCAAAGCTTCACATAAATGCGAACCAATAAATCCACATCCGCCTGTCACTAAATAATGTGCCATTTCGTTCCTTCAACTCCGAGTCAACATAAAAGTCTCATACTCCAAATGCTCAAAATCATAATCAAGCACCAACATTCCAACCACAATCACCAACAATAAAGCCGCAGCAAACCCATATCCAAAATAAAACGCGCCTAACTTAATCGAAATACTCGTAAAAACAAAGTTAGCCACCACAAACAAAGCCGTTAACCCAAGGGCCCGTCGCCGTTTATCTAAATAAAAGAAAACATTCAGCAAGCCAAGAAAAACCACCTGCAGCCCAACCGCAACCACATCAATCGACAACAGGTGCAAATACAATTGCGAAATACCCAGCAAATTCAGTAAACTCGGTCCCAATACAAACGTCACCAACACCGCAATCGCCTGAATTTTGATAATGTCAAAAATACCCTGGCGTGCACTGGTCACCATCTCATTACGCATTTGCTGAATTTCACCCAAGGTTCCACCATCACGCACTGCATTGTAAAATTTATCGTAATACTCAACAAAATCAGTTTCCATCCGAACCAAAAAAACGGCCATCCCCGGAATAATCGAAAGATAGGCCAGAAAGATCGGTAAGTCATAAATAATCGACGCATGCAAAGGCCCAATAACGGATTGACCAGTAGAAGGGTTATACCAAAACAAAAATTTATCGACCCACAGACCTAAATTGTAAAAGAAACCTGCCCAAATTAATGAAGAAAACATTTGCCCTGACTTCATAAAATGCAAACTAATCGCACGCTGACTTGGATAAAATTGATAAATCGCAATCAAGATCCCCACTAACAAAACAGCTTGCCCTATCACAAAGCCTAAAAGCAAACCATCAAGCCCGGCATAACGAAAAAGATATCCCAGTAACAAAGCCAATCCATATCCCAGAAAAAACACAAACAGAATGGTCTTATAGCTTTTTAAACCCGAGAGTAAATTTGTTGCAACCCAAATATTGCAAAGCAACACAAAACCTGAAAGTATCAACAAACGAAAAATAAGGGTCTGCTGTGGCATAAATATAACAACAAATAAAGCCGCTAAAATGCCACTGCTAAAGGTAATAACCAACAGCGCACCATTAAAATTAGGCAGAACGCTCTCAAATTTCGACTGAAATAATTGATCAGAAATATAACGCGTAAAGCCATGCTGCAGAAACCCACTAAAGATAAGGCTAGTCGCAATTAAAAACGTAACCGAAGTTTGAAACTGCGAAACTTGGAAATTAGGAATAACATCCGAAACCGTCATAAAACCTAATAATAAGATCGCAATAATTGAGAGCACCCAAGGGCCCGAACTAATGACACCCGCATAACCATATGCTTGTAAAGTACTCGTATACGATTCTTTTTCTAAGAGTTTTCGCAGTGCAAATCCAATCCCAGCCATTAAGCTTCCTCACGTTGGTCAACAGAAACGGCATCGTAGATAGACCGATATTCAGAAAATATCGCATCGCGATCATAATATTTAAGCACCCGTTGAAGACCGGCTTGCTGTGCTGCCAACCAAACGGCTTTATCCGTCAACAATTCATGTACGGCTTGTGCAACGGCATCCGGATCACCCAGATTAACTAATCCACCGGCGGATCCTAAAGCTTTATCTTCTTCGTTTTTACCCTTAATCAATTCTTCACACGCTCCCACCTTAGTGGTAACAGAAGGCACGCCTGCTGCAAAACCTTCTAGCATCACCAGAGGCAAGCCCTCGCTGATAGACGTTAATACCAGCACACCAACATTCGGCAAAATATCCTGGATGTTTTGCTGTCCTTTAAAAAGAACCGTGTCAGCGATATCTAAGGTATTCACCAAGGCGCGACATTCTCGCGCATAATCTGGATCTTCGTCATCCGGCCCAACAATCCATGCTTGAATATCAGGGATCAATTGCTTAACAATACTCACTGATCGAATAAATGTTTTAATGTCTTTAATGGGCACCACACGGCCTAACAAACACATCACTTTTGGAATACTGGGTCCACGTTGCTGGTACAGATCAGACAAACGCTTAATATCAACACCATTGGGAATGATCTGGGTTTTAGACGCGTCAGCACCATCCGTAATTTGCTGTTGCTGATAGCCTGAAAATAAACTCACGACCGGATCAGCTTCGGCATACGTCATAGAACCTAAAGAGGCAAAAAAACTAATCCACAATTGTCGTAAATAACTAATCGATGTCGCGTCACGCTGAAGATAATGTCGATGATCCACGATCCAATCACTGTGTAATAAATCAATGCGGCGTTCTTTTGTATAAATACCATGTTCACAAAGTACAAATGGAACGTGACGATCTCGTTTCAATAAGGTCCCTAAAAAGCCAGCATAGCCCGTCGACACACTATGAATAAACTTAACTGTCGGCACGGTTTTAGCAATACTTGCCAAGCGCCAAATTGGCAGATGCATATTACGGACCGTCCAAAAATAATCGATAAACGATGGATCCGTACAATGCTCTTTATACATATCACAGATGGTTTCCCATGATCCTCTACCGTATAAAAATCCATCCTCAGTTAAACCATTTTTTTCATCAAAATAAAAATCCAAGTGCGTGATAGCATCAGGAACATCTTCAAAATTATTATTTTTTAAACACTGATGAAATGATTTATTGACATCAACAGCCTGTTGGCTTTCTTGATAAGGACGTGCTTTGTCATCGCGATGGAGATCACTGAAGATATAATTTAATTCCAGGTGAACAACATTATCAGGCAGCGTATATTGCAAACCTTGTTTGTATTCATTCGGATCACTGCCTAAAAAGATACAAGCAAAACGGTATTCTGGCATGGCTTCCAGCAATTGGGCCACCCAACTCGAAACACCACCACTGACCAGTGGATAAGTACCTTCGAGTAATAGCGCCACATCTACGTCTGACGCTTGCCGAATAATATCTCTACGCATGCTGACTCCATAACGCTGCAACCATACCGAAATGGGGGATTTTAGTGAGTACTTGGGTCGATTTTAATAATTTTCTAACTTGTGAAAAGTCACGCTTTACATAAGCCAGTTCCGCAATATAAGGTAATACTTTCGTGGCTGAGGCACCTTGGGCAAGCGCGTCTCGAAAAAGTTTATCGGCATTGTCATAGTCTTTTTCAAACATTGCTATTCGCGCCTTCAACACCGTCAAATGAAAATCTTGTAAGTTTAAAGCTTCAGCCTTACCACAGTGATAGACAACCTTATCTAAAATTTGCTTGCCTAAAACACCACGCATAAGATTTTTATAGATTAATTCCCAATAGGCCAACGCCAATTCTCGATGTATGATCGCTTCTTCATGTGCATGCTGTTTCGCAAGTTGTCTATTGAGCGTTTCAATTGCTTT
>DAOUQR010000066.1 GCA_030625525.1 Pseudomonadota bacterium
TAATGTAAAATCCCACCGTGTTGATAATATTGCATTTCATTTTGTGTATCGATGCGGACTAAACAGTCAATCTCAGTTTGACTACCGTCTTCACGGTGAATGGTGACGTTGACATCGCCTTGAGGAGCTAAGCCATTGCTAATCCCGTGGATGTCAAAAGTTTCTGTTCCGTTTAATTGTAATGATTGTCGGCTGTCACCCGCTTTAAATTGTAATGGCAAGACGCCCATACCGATTAAATTTGAGCGATGGATGCGTTCAAAACTTTCGGCGATCACCGCTTTCACACCTAATAAACGTGTCCCTTTTGCTGCCCAATCACGTGATGAACCCGTGCCGTATTCTCTACCGGCAACCACGACCAACGGGGTATTCTCTTGCTGGTATTTCATGGCTGTATCATAAATTGATAAGGTTTCACCACTTGGAATATATTTTGTAAAACCACCTTCAATCTCTGGCGTCATTTCATTACGGATCCGAATATTCGCAAAAGTCCCGCGCATCATGACTTCGTGATTACCGCGACGTGAGCCATAAGAATTAAAATCTTTAGGTTCGATACCGTGAGATTGTAAATATTCGCCAGCAGGGCTATCGGCTTTAATCGCACCGGCGGGTGAAATATGATCGGTAGTGATGCTGTCACCGAGCAGGGCTAATACGCGTGCGCCTGAGATATCTTGTAACTCTGGAACGGTTGAGGTGAGTCCTTCAAAAAATGTGGGTTGGCGTACATAGGTGGATTTATCCGACCAGCTGTAGGTTTTTCCTTCACCTGCGGGGATTTCTTGCCAGGCTTCATTTCCGGTGAAGACATCAGCGTATTCTTTATGAAACATCTCCTTACTGACTTTTTCGACTTCATTCGCAATCTCGAGATTACTTGGCCAGATATCTTTTAAGAAGACTGGATTGCCGTCGTTATCTTCGCCTAATGGCTCTTCGGTTAAGTTAATGCGCGAGGTTCCGGCGAGTGCGTATGCGACCACTAAAGGGGGTGATGCTAACCAGTTGGCTTGGGTTAGCGGATGCACGCGGCCTTCAAAGTTACGGTTACCGGATAAGACGGATGTAATGTAGAGGTCATTCTCAACAATACTATTGTGAATGGCTTCAGGCAGTGGGCCGGAATTACCAATACAAGTCGTGCAACCATAACCCACCAAACTAAAACCGAGTTGATCTAAATAGGTTTGCAAATTGGCTTTAGCTAAATAATCGGTGACGACTTTTGAGCCGGGCGCTAAGGATGTTTTCACCCATGGCTTAGTTTTCAAGCCTTTTGCAATGGCATTTTTTGCGACTAAGCCAGCAGCCATTAAAACGCTAGGATTTGAAGTGTTTGTGCAGCTGGTGATAGCCGCGATCACGACATCACCGTGGTTAAGTGAATAGTCTTCCCCTTCAACTGCAAAGTTTTGATCGGCTTGTTCGAATTTTTGATTTTCTTTTAGGATTTTATCAAAGGCGTTTTTTAATTCTGGCATAGCGACTTTGTCTTGTGGACGTTTGGGGCCTGCAAGACTCGGTACAACGGTGCTTAATTCTAGACTCATTGTGTCTGTAAATTCAGGCTCGGCACTGTCATTGTTACGCCATAAGCCTTGTGCTTTACAATAAGCCTCCGCTAAAGCTTGTGTGTCATCATCGCGTCCGGTTAGGTGCATATAAATAAGTGTTTCTTTGTCGACAGGGAAAAATCCGCAGGTTGCGCCATATTCGGGTGCCATGTTTGAAATGGTTGCGCGATCAGCCAGAGGTAAATGCTCCAAGCCTGGGCCATAAAATTCAACAAATTTTCCAACAACACCTTTTGATCTTAGCATTTGAGTCACGGTGAGGACGAGATCGGTTGCGGTGATCCCTTCGCTTAATTTGCCTTCTAATTTAAATCCAATCACCTCAGGAATGATCATTGAAATCGGTTGACCCAGCATAGCCGCTTCAGCTTCAATGCCGCCAACACCCCAGCCTAATACGCCCAGAGCATTGATCATCGTTGTGTGACTGTCGGTGCCGACTAAGGTATCAGGATAAGCATACCAATCGCCATCAAGTTCTTGTGACCAAACAGCTTTGCCTAAATATTCTAAATTCACTTGGTGACAAATACCGGTGCCGGGTGGAACCACGCTAAAATTATCAAAGGCTTGTTGCCCCCAACGTAAGAATTCATAACGTTCATGATTGCGTTGCATTTCAATTTTCGTGTTATCGAAATAAGCGTTAGGCGTAGCGAAACGATCCACTTGAACGGAGTGATCAATGACTAAATCCACAGGAGAGAGGGGATTAATTTGATTGGCATCGCCGCCTAGTTTTTCCATGGCGTCACGCATGGCGGCTAAATCGACAACCGCAGGGACACCGGTGAAATCTTGCATTAATACGCGGGCGGGGCGATAGGCAATTTCATGATTGGAGGTTTTGGTTTTGAGCCAATCAGCCACGGCTTGGATATCATCAGTGGTGACGGTGTCACCGTCTTCGTGGCGTAGTAAATTTTCTAATAAGACCTTGAGTGAAAAGGGCAGTCTCGATAAATCGCCTAATCGAGCTTGCGCTTTTTGTAAGTCATAATAGTGGTACGTCTTACCGTTAACATCTAATGTACTGTGAGTCTGAAAGCTATCGTGACTGGCTGTTTGCATGATGGGTTCCTGATGATTTGTGTTGGTGAATGATAATGGAAAATTGGGGGGAATGCATCAGTAAAAGTTGTAATGGTCCGGCCTCAGCCCTGACCCCAAATAATCTTTATTCGTTCTTGCGCTGTTTAAATTGGAGGAGTATATTTCGCGGTGTTCAATTTAGTCGGTCCAAAATATAATGAAAAATCCATCGCTAAGATACGACATTACCCTTGTTATTATCGTTAAGCTCATCATGCTGACGATGCTTTGGTATTTTTGCTTTTCACAGCCTTTGGCACCCCAAATTCAAACGACCCAATTGGGTAATCATTTTCTCAAGTCTAACGTAAACGTAAAGGAGTAGGCTATGTTACCAGCCATCGATGTCGTCAATTTATCGCGTCTGCAATTTGCAATGACTGCGCTGTATCACTTTTTATTTGTGCCCTTGACGTTGGGCTTATCCGTGATGCTCGCGATCATGGAAACAGTTTATGTGATTACGGGTCGTGAGATCTGGAAGCAGATGGTGAAATACTGGGGCGTACTCTTTGGTATTAACTTTGCCATGGGGGTTGCAACGGGCATCACCATGGAATTTCAGTTTGGAACGAACTGGGCTTACTACTCGCAATATGTCGGTGATATTTTTGGAGCGCCTTTAGCCATTGAAGGCATGATGGCGTTTTTCCTTGAAGCCACTTTTGTGGGCTTATTTTTCTTTGGGTGGGATCGTTTAAGCAAAACCAAACATTGGATGGTGACATGCTTGGTTGCCCTCGGCACTAACTTTTCAGCGATGTGGATTTTAGTTGCGAACGGTTGGATGAATCATCCCGTGGGTTCGTATTTTGATTTTAATACCATGCGTATGGAATTGAGCAATTTTTATGATGTGTTTTTTAATCCAGTAGCGCAAGCGAAATTTGTGCACACCCTTAGTGCGGGTTATGTGACAGGTGCGATGTTTGTGTTATCTATCAGTGCTTATTATTTGTTGCGAAATCGTAATCTTCAATTTGCCAAACGATCATTTCTTGTTGCTGCTGCCTTTGGTTTAGTCGCCGCATTTTCTGTGGTCGTGCTCGGTGATGAAAGTGGATACCTCGTCAATGAACATCAACATATGAAAATTGCGGTGATGGAAGGTATGTGGAAAACAGAAAAAGCACCTGCGTCATTGACACTGTTTGGTATTCCCGATCAAAAAGATCATGTGACACGTTATGCAGTTAAGGTGCCTTACTTGTTAGGGTTGATAGCGACGCGTTCAGCAGATACACCGTTGCCCGGTATTTTAGATCTCGTTGAACGAGCTAAAGGTAAAATTAAAAATGGCCAAAAAGCCTATGCTGAATTACAAATTCTGCAAAAAAATCCGAAAGATGCGGAGGCTAAAACAAGATTTAGCAAATTCGAAGATGAATTGGGTTATGCGTTCCTATTAAAAAGATACACCGATGATGTGATGAATGCGACACCCGAGCAAATTAATAAAGCAGCCTGGGATACTGTTCCTAAAGTCTTGCCGATGTTTTTTGCCTTTAGAGGCATGGTGGCGAGTGGCTTTTTAATGATATTGATTTTTGGGATCTGTTTTTTCTACGCATCAAAGCGATGTTTCGACAAGCGTTGGCTGTTGAGGTTAGCTTTGTGTGCGTTGCCGCTTCCTTGGATTGGTGCTGAACTAGGGTGGTTTGTCGCAGAATATGGACGTCAGCCTTGGGTTGTTCAAGATATGTTACCGACCTTTTTGGGAACATCATCTATTTCTTCGTTAGACGTCATCATTTCATTGATTGGTTTTATTGTGTTTTATTCTGTATTGGCGGTCGTTGAACTGTATTTGATGGTTAAATACATTCGTTTAGGCCCTGATGGGTATTCCGCTTAATTTAATGGCTTAATTTTTCTGGGAGATGACAATGTTATTTGATTATGAAACTTTAAGAGTTATTTGGTGGGTGCTTCTCGGTGTGCTGCTGATGGGCTTTGCGGTGATGGATGGCTTCGATTTCGGAGTCGCCATGCTGTTACGTATTGTGGGGAAATCCGATGGTGAGCGTCGCGTGGTGATTAATACCGTCGGACCTGTGTGGGAAGGTAACCAAGTTTGGTTTGTTTTGGGTGGGGGTGCTATTTTTGCAGCTTGGCCTATTTTGTATGCGGTTTCTTTTTCAGGATTTTATCTTGCGATGTTGTTGCTGTTGTTTGGTTTTATTTTAAGACCAGTGAGTTTTAAATATCGATCTAAAGTGAGTTCGACACGGTGGCGTAACACCTGGGATATTATGATGTCGATCAGTGGCTATCTACCGGCGCTGTTGTTTGGTGTGGCTGTGGGTAATGTGATTCAGGGTGTCCCCTTTCATTTTGATGAGACCGTTCGTGCTTTTTATACTGGAAATTTATTCGGCTTGCTCAATCCCTTTGGATTATTGTGCGGTTTGCTCAGTTTATTCATGATGATGATGCACGGTGGTTTGTATTTGAATGTGAAAACTGAAGGTGATGTGCAGCGTCGCAGTCGCACTGCTGCGAGAGTGGCTGGCATAATCGTGATAATTTTATTTGCTATCGGTGGTTACTGGGTTGCTAATGGCATGGATGGCTATGTTTTAGTGAAGCCCATGTTACACGGCGGGCCCTCTAATCCATTACATAAAACTGCTGCTGCTGAGTTTGGTGCTTGGATGGATAATTATCATCGATACCAAGGCTTGTTGGCTGTTCCAGCGCTGGGCTTTATAGGTGCGTTGTTGGCAATTTTACTGGCTGGTTTTGAACGAGGACGTGTTGCACTTGTGTGTAGTGCTTTTAGTATCGCTGGGATCATTGGCACGGTCGGCGTCAGCATGTTTCCATTTATCCTACCTTCAAGCACAAATCCAAGTATGAGTTTAATGGTGTGGGATGCGTCATCCAGTCAACTGACTTTATTTGTGATGTTGGTAGCCGCCGTTATATTTTTACCGCTTATTTTGTTTTACACCGGGTGGGTCTATCATGTGATGCGCGGAAAAGTGACCGAACTTTTAATTGCGCAAAATACAAAAGATGCTTATTAAATAGAGGAATTAACTATGTGGTATTTTGCTTGGATAGTAGGCACAGGATTTGCGTGTGCTTTTGCTGTACTCAACGCAATGTGGTACGAACTCCACATTGAAGATAAGAATAAGCAATAAAATGTCGGTCTATACGACCTTAACAACGGCTTATTTCAAACAACTCTGTGATGCGTATCAACTGGGTGGCTATCAAGCGCATCAGGGCATCACGGAGGGGATCACCAATACGATTTATCAACTGACGACTGACACGGGTCGTTTTATCGTGACGATTTTTGAAGAGATCACCGTGAGTGATTTGCCTTTTTATCTCGACTTAATGAATTATTTGGCAGAACATAAATTTCCTTGCCAACTTGTTTATAAAGATAAAGACGGGCAGTCAATTCAAGACTTTCAGCACAAACCTTTAATTATCGTACCTTACTTGCCGGGTAATACCGTGGACAACCCGACGGTCACGCAAATGATATCGGTTGCCGAACATTTAGCGATCTTGCATTCATTAACGCTGCACTATCCTGCGAAGCAAATTAATCCGCGCGGGGGAGAGTGGCGCGATCAGGTGTTTAACAAAATTCAATCGAAATTGCAGCCTGAAGATTTACAGTTGCTTGAACAAGAAGTGAAATTCCAACAACAGGATTTTGATCAAAATATACCGCGCTCAATTATTCATGCGGATCTATTTCGCGATAATGTTTTGTTTGAAGATGAACAGTTATCAGGCGTGCTTGATTTTTATTATGCCTGCCATGGGGTTTGTGTCTTAGATCTCGCAATCACAATAAACGATTGGT
>DAOUQR010000216.1 GCA_030625525.1 Pseudomonadota bacterium
CACCTAAAATCAGAAGAACAAATCCAATCACACGAATAATGAGATAACGATAGTCATAACCAAGGCTTAGGCGTTCTCGCAAAAATATCCAAGCCACTAAAACCAAAGTCACCGGAAAAACATAGGCGAAATAGCCAAAAAGATACAAAAAAACATCCGAAAACCAAGCCCCTAAACGCCCACCGGCATTAGCAACATGATGAGTCATCCCCGCATGCGACCAACTTGGATCATTGCGGTGATAAGTGATCAAGGCAATCATTAAGTAAAAAGCGACAGCAGAGGTAAAGATAAAAACCGCCTCGACAATCCGTCGATTCGCAAAATCAGAAAAACTAGTATCCGTCGATGTTTTTGCCGCTGCACGAGCCATAATTAAACCTAACGATTATTCCTTTATTATTAGGCCCGTACCTTAGCTTAGTCACACAATAAGCGCAAGATTTAGCGTAATTCAAAGGGGGGTCGGTCTCTGACAGATTTATTTGATAACAAGGCTCATAGATAGTAAAATCTTGACCAAATTAATCTGGAGCTCTCTCAATGGAACGCTTTAATAAATCCCAAGGCAAGCGCGATGCAGCGGCTTTGCAAGCCTTTGCCCTTGCGATTAGTGCCCTATCCGTCAAGCAATTAAACAAAATCTCAATGCCGGAAGCGCTATTAAAGGCTCTTCTTGCCTATAAAAAAATACCTGACCATCGCGCAATCCCCCGCCAACTGAAATATATTAGCAAGCTCATGCGTGAAATGGGTCAAGAAGAATTGCAACGCACGTTTTCTAACATTCCGAATCTTAAGGTAAAATAATGACGTATAAATTATTAGTCACTTGCCCGAAAAATCTTGAAGGCCTATTACAAGATGAATTAGCGACCCTCGACGCAACGGCATTAAAGCAAACCGTCGGTGGCGTTTATTGCGACGCATCTTTGAAAATCATTTATCAAATTTGCCTATGGTCGCGAATTGCGAATAGAGTGTTGTTGCAGTTGTTTTCTAATCCTGTCTCGGATAACCAGCAATTTTATAAACAGTGTTATGCCTATGATTGGGCTGCATTATTTAAAGAAGACAGCACCTTGTCTGTTAATTTTAGCGGTAAATCTGAAAATATTCGAAATACCATGTATGGCGCCCTTTTAATTAAAGATGCGATTGTTGATAAGCTTCGTGATCAAACGGGTGAGCGTTGTGATATCCAACCCCAAGGTGCAGATTGTGTTATTCATGGCAGGCTGCATCGCGGGATCTTAAATGTCTATTATGATTTAAGTGGAGAGAGTTTGCATAAGCGTGGTTATCGCCAGCAAACCGGAAGCGCACCTTTAAAAGAAAACTTGGCTGCTGCCCTGTTATATCGCGCGAAGTGGCCAACTTTTGCAGCTAACCAGCAACCATTCATCGATCCATGCTGTGGTTCAGGGACTTTATTAATAGAAGCAGCAATGATCGCAACAGATAAAGCCCCAAGTTTAGATAGACATGAATTTGGTTTTCTATATTGGCAATCCCATGATGCGACGTTATGGGAAGAAGTAAGAGCCCAAGCAATAGCAAGACATCAACAAGCTCTCGATAAGCCTCTACCGATCATTTTAGGCTATGACCAAGATACCTCGGCTGTCATCATATCCAAAAACAATATATTACATGCCGGATTTTCTGAATTAATTCGTGTAGAGCCATCTGATTTTAAAGAGCTCGTGCTAGAGGACGATTTAAAAGAAACTCCTGGACTCATTGTTTGTAACCCGCCCTATGGCGAACGCATGGAAAACGTTCCTGACCTGATCCCTATCTACCAAGATTTAGGTGTTGCTTTGCGTGAGCATTTTTCTGGATGGCAAGTGGCTATAATCACCAGCGAAACGGTGCTCGCAAAATCGATTGGTCTACGCTCTCACAAAAAATACCCTTTATTTAATGGTGTGATCCCTTGTCAGTTATATTTATTTTCTTTGCATGCGGATAACAAACTTAATCATCATTCAATCGCCGAAAAAGTGGATATGATTTCTAATCGCATCAAAAAGAATAATAAAAAACTTCAATCTTGGCGCAGCAAAAATGCGATTGAAGCCTATAGGGTTTATGATTCGGATATCCCTGAATATGCTTGTGCAATAGATGTTTATAATGATTGGGCCTATGTACAAGAGTATAAGGCGCCCAGTGACATTCCTGTCGAAAAAGCCGAGCAACGCGTCTTAGATTTAGTGCAAGCAATCCCACATGCGCTGGGTATACCCCACGAACAAATCATCATTAAACAGCGCAAGCGTCAAAAAGGTCGACAACAGTATGAACGCCAGGATGAATCTGGACACCGTTTGATTGTTACCGAGGGCGAAGCGCGCTTTATTGTGAACTGTAAAGATTATATTGATTCCGGCTTGTTTCTTGATCACCGCTTACTGCGCCGACATATTTTTGAAACGGCGAATGGCTTAGACATTTTAAATTTATTTTGTTACACCGGCAGCTTTAGTGTTCAAGCGGCTTTAGGTGGCGCAGCAAAAACGACAAATGTTGACATGTCTGCTACCTATTTAAAATGGGCCCAACAAAATTTTGTCGAAAATAAAATAAATGTGAAGCGTCACGAATTTATACAAGCAAATTGTCTTGAGTGGATCAAAGAATGTAAGCAACAGTTTGATATTATCATACTTGATCCGCCGAGTTTTTCTAACTCAAAACGCATGGAAGGCGTATTTGATATTCAACGGGATCACGAGGATTTAATCGTGAATACCATGCGTCTTTTAAAACCCAATGGATGTTTGTATTTCTCATCAAACTTAACTAAATTCAAAATTTCCCCTGAACTATCTAATCAATTTAAAACTGAAGATATTGGCAAAAAAACTATAGATAAAGACTTTGAACGTCGCCCTAACATGCATCATTGTTTTTTAATAACGGATATCTAATCGCCCCGAAATAATGAGTGAACTATCAACAGATACTTCGATGGATTTCAGGGCGAGTTCGCCATGTGATTTCCAAAACGCAAAGGATCCTTTCGTTAATTTTGACACAATACCAAAAGTAAGAATATGCCCTATATTTTTTAAAAAGCGCAGTCCTGCCGAATCTCGATGTTTGCTAATAATATTTCTTGTGTCATAACTGTTAAAGTGTTTATTAAAACTCGTTATTATATTGCTTAAAGATTCACTATTATTATTTGTGATCCTTAGCAGTTCATTCACTTTTTTAT
>DAOUQR010000072.1 GCA_030625525.1 Pseudomonadota bacterium
GTTCAAATCGCTTTGTATCACCATACGACTTTTCTTGTGCCATACCTTCAACACGCGGGTGAAACATAAAATAAGAATTCACATGTTTATCAATAAATGCCTGATCGCTTATGCAAAAGTGCTTGGCCATTGTATTAAGAGTATCTATGTCTCCTGCTTGTGCTGCTATCTCAAAAAAATCGCTAACCTCAGTTGGGTCATCACCTAAAAGGCTAGGCCTAACCTGAATGCAGGTTTTAAATAGAAAATAGTCAATATTTTTAATCGCGTAATTATACATTTTATCAAAAGTATAAAATCTTTCTACAAAAGGAAGTTTTTTGACCTCTGTTTTTGCCAGGAGACATTTTATAAATAATATCGCTGGATCTATCTTATCTGGCCATTGAAGATTAACCTTCTTAATTTTATTTTTAAAATTAAAACAACTATAAAATTTATCGGGCAACCCATGAGGATATCCGAGCTCGGACTCTAAGCTAATAACCATCGGAATATTTGCGCACTCAAGTGCATAATCGAATGCATATTGAAATAAGCCATCAAGTTGATGACTCTTACGCACAAAAGCTGTGTGATAGATAAATAAAATAAGTCTATCGACTTTCTCAAAGTTTTCCACGCAACATTTTATGACTCTATATACATCTTCTTCTTTAATAAAAGATAATCGACGTAACTTAACTTTGTCGAGAAGAGATGAGTCTAATTTTATCGCGCCTCCTGTTTCGTATTCGAACGATAATTCATCCTTTTCAAATACAGAAACAAACCATGAAATGACATTACTAGTATACTCAGAACCCAATTCTCGATAAAAATATTCACTAAAAAAGAGCTCATTGAAATTTGGTTTTTCATTAAAGGTTTTATCGCCACGAATTAAATTCTGAAAATGAAACTCAAGGCCTAACTGAGACGCATCAGATTTAGATCCAATAAACGCAAGGGTTCGCCTAGCCGCTTGATCACGACCAAGTAGGGTCGCCTTATGTCGAAGAAGTTTTTGAGCCTGAAGCCATTTTTCCATCACTGTCATTAGGCTCTTTATTTTAATTTGATATTGGCTATATTTTTTATTTTTATAAAACGAAACCAATTGATTAGCGAAGGCAACAAAGACAGAGGATGAATCGTAAAAATCATCTTGTGAAAGTTGGCTAAAATCAATTTCATTCGCTACAGAAATATAATCAGCATTACAGATTTTGAAACTAAGGCATAGCTTGATAGCAAACATTGAAATACTCCGAAAAAAACGATACAACGAATGAATTTTACACAAAACCAATGCCAAAGGCAAATAAATACACAGCTCGAGCGCTTAAAGTCCGATTTAACGCTCGGTTTTAAGTTTCAGCATTTCTATAATCCCAGAAAAATCCACATCGCCATGACCTGACTCAACAAACTCTTGATAAATTTTAGTAGCCTGTGCTCCTAACCCTGTTTTTAATTCTGCTGTGTTTGCCGCAGCCTGACTGAGGTTTAAATCTTTTAACATCATCTGTGCGGTAAAGCCTGGTTTATAATCATTATTTGATGGGACGTTATCAACACAGTCTGGAACAGGCGAATATGATGTCATCGCCCAACATTGCCCAGATGCTTTTGAACTGATTTCAAATAATTTTTTTGCCGGCAGGCCGAGTTTTTCAGCTAAGTTAAAACTTTCTGAAATTCCAATCATTGAAATCGCTAAGATCATATTATTACAAATTTTTGCCACTTGACCGTTTCCTGCAGCGCCGGCATGAACAATGTTTTTTCCCAAACAATTTAAATACGGTTTAGCCCGTTCAAAAACGGCTTCATCACCACCGACCATAATGGCTAAGCTCGCGGTTTCAGCGCCTTTCACCCCACCAGAGACAGGTGCATCGAGCATGTCAATCTCATTTTCCTGAGCCTGCAAATGTAATTCACGTGACGTTTCAACATCGATCGATGACGAATCAATATAAAGTGAGTTTGGTTTTGCATTGGCAAAAATACCGTGCTCACCTAAACAAAGTTGGCTGACTTGCTCACCCGTTTGCACCATTGTAAAAATCACATCACTGGCTGCACTTAATTCAGCAACTGAGCTGGCTGCTTTCGCGCCTAGCGTTATCGCACTTTGCATCGCAACTTCGTTAAGATCAAAAACTAAAACTTGATGTCCTGTCTTAATCAAATTACAAACCATGGGTTGGCCCATGTGCCCCAATCCGATGAATCCTATTTGTGCCATGATACTCTCCTTGATTAGTCTGATTTCCAATACTTACTATTTTAAATTTGGCATTTTAAATTCTGCACCTGTTCGCACAGCCTTAGGCCAACGCGTAGTCACAGATTTAAGTTTCGTATAAAACTGCACGCTTTGACCGCCGTGCATGCCGATATCACCGAAGACGGATTGCTTCCATCCACCAAACGGGTGATAGGCAACCGGCACTGGGATCGGAACATTCACACCAACCATACCGGCTTGGATACGATTAACAAACGTTCGTGCGGCATCGCCATCGTGTGTAAAAATCGCTGTGCCATTACCGTAAATATGTTTATTTACGAGTTCAACCGCACTATCAAAATCTTTAATGCGCAGGATACATAAAACGGGACCAAATATTTCTTCTTGATAAATTCGCATGTCAGGTTGAACATGATCAAACAAGCACCCACCCATAAAAAATCCTTTTTCATGCCCAGAAATTTTTAAGTCACGGCCATCGACCACTAATTCAGCCCCTTCATTAACACCTATTTCAATATATGATTTAACATGCGCTAAATGTTCGGCTGTTACCAATGGACCCATTTCAATGCCCTCTTCGTCACCCGGGCCAACTCGTAATTCTGGAACGCGTTTTTTTAATTGAGACACTAAGGCATCCGCAGTTTTATCACCCACACAGACGGCAACGGGTATGGCCATGCAACGCTCACCTGCGGCCCCATAGGCTGCACCTAATATTGCATCAGCGGTTTGGTCTATATCTGCATCAGGTAAAATAACCGCGTGATTTTTTGCTCCACCAAAACAGTGTGCACGTTTCCCCTGTGTGATCCCCGTTTCGTAAATATATTTCGCAACTGGTGTTGAACCGACGGCTGTGATCGTTTGAATATCCGGATGATGCAGCAATTGATCAACAACGCATTTATCGCCATGCACAACATTTAAAACACCATTCGGCAAACCGGCTTCTGTCAGGAGTTCGGCCAAACGAATCGTCACACTCGGATCTTTTTCTGAAGGTTTTAAAATAAAGGTATTACCACAAGCAATCGCGGGAATAAATTGCCAGGTTGAAATCATCACAGGAAAATTAAAAGGCGACACGCCCGCGCATACACCTAAAGATTGTCGAATCGTATAACTATCCATTTGACTACCGACATTCTCTGAATAAGTCCCACGTAAATGTGATGGAATAGCACAATGAAACTCGACTAATTCAATAGCCCGTAAGATTTCACCCCGCGCGTCATCAAGTATCTTGCCATGTTCTTTTGTCACCATGGCAGCTAACTCATCTATATGCTGTTCTAGTAAATCTTTAAACTTAAACAAAACCCGCGCGCGTCGCATCGGTGTCACCTGCGACCATTCAATAAAAGCATCTTTGGCACCAATAATCGCTTGCTCAACTTGTTTCGAACTCGAAAACATTACTTCACTTACAACATCACCCAGCGCCGGATTGAATACAGGGTGAACATCCCCCTCCCCTATAACCTGCTGACCATTTATAAATTGATTAATTTGAGCAAGCATGCGTATTCTCCATGAAAAGATGAGTTGGAGAACTATAGCATGGAAACACCAATTTGCAAAAATTGACAATGTATACTATAATATACATTAACAGCATTATATTTAGATTACAGACGTTATGTTATCCATTGATTCGCCGAAAGACGTTGCTAAACACATAGCAGAGAGGCTTCGACAACGACGACTAGAATATAGTTGGTCTCGCGAGGAGTTATCACATCGCTCAGGGATCAATGTAACCTCCATTAAGCGATTTGAGTTGCAAGGTGAAATTGCTTTAACGAAGCTATTAAGTTTGTGCATGACCTTGCGTGCACTCGATGATTTTGATGACATTCTCAAACCCACTCCGATTAAATCCCTAAGCGAATTAAAACAGGCAACTAAAAAACGCCAAAGAGGTAAGCGTAGAACATCATGAGAAATTTAAATATCAACGTATTCTTACATAACAATCCCACGCAAGTGGGCGAGTTAATGCAAGTGGATCATAATATTTATTTTGAATATTCAAGTGAATTTATTGAAACGGGTTTTTCACTTTCCCCCTTTAAATTACCACTCGAGCCCGGCGTACAAGTAGATAAACAAAAAGTTTTCTCTGGACTACATGGCGTATTTAACGATTCATTGCCTGACGGATGGGGTCTATTAATCATGGATCGCTATTTTAAAAAACAAGGTATTGAGCGCCATAAAATTGCTCCATTGCAACGCTTAGCCTTTATCAACGATAGAGGTTTAGGCGCACTCACCTATGAACCGTCTATACCGCTTAATCTTGATTGGTCATCAACGATGTCACTAGAATTCTTAGCGCGTGATTGTGAATCAATACTAGAAGGCGCTGAAACTGATATTCTACCCGAACTTATTATTGCTGGCGGCTCACCCGGCGGTGCTAGGCCGAAAGTATTGATTGGGTTTAATCAAACTACTCAACAAATATGCGCGGGAACAAATGATCTACCAGTCGATTTCCAACACTATTTAGTTAAGTTTTCTGAAATGTTAGACATTAATGATATCGCTGAACTGGAATTCGCTTACGCCAAAATGGCAAAAGATTGTGATATAAATATGCCAGCAACACGTTTATTTAATGCTGGAAAATATGGAATGGCATTTGGTGTCGAGCGTTTTGATAGAATATTTAATCAACGCGTTCATTATCACACGCTATCCGGTTTGCTTCATGCGGATTTTCGAGAGCCCAATCTTGACTATCTTGATTTTCTCAAAGCAACCTGGTTGCTCACTCAAGATATCGAGCAGATGATCCAAGCCTATCGACGCATGGTTTTTAATGTCTTAATGCATAATAGGGATGACCACTCTAAAAACTTTGGCTATTTATACAATAATAATGAATGGGCATTGTCACCCGCCTACGATTTAACCTATTCGACAGGAATGGCAGGTGAGCATACGATGACAATTAATGGCGAAGGCCTAAGACCGACTCAAAAAGATTTATTAGCTGTAGCAGAGTCCGTGAACATTCCTAAAAATCGGGCGAAAGAAATTATTGACCAGATAGTTTCTGTTCGAGAAAATTGGGCGCGATATGCTGAACAAGCGAATGTTAAAAAAAATCTTATCAAACAAATTAAACATGTATTTGAACATACGGTGAAACTCACTTAATCATTGGAACATAAAAATAATGCCAACCATCGAAGCAAAAATTACCGACATGCACTGCGCGAGCTGTGTTAATAAAATTGAAACGGAGTTAAATAATCTTTCGAAGATTGATAAGGCATTGGTTAATTTTGCCGATCACAGTGTGTATATTGAAGGTGAGATCACACCGGACGAGTTGATAGTTTCGATAAAAAACATCGGCTATACCGCTGTGGTTGAGACAGATGATTCGAGTTCAAGCGAAGCCGCTGGGCTGAAAAAACAATTGAACAAAACCCTTGTTGCTTGGATTGTAGGTGTGCCTCTGCTGCTTGATATGTTCGTTGATTTTATTCCGAATTTATCAACCTCGCTGGGTCGGGGTGTGAATTTATTTATTGGCTTGATATGTCTTGCCACTTTAATTTATTCGGGTGGCCGATACTATCGTGGATTTTGGTCAAGTCTAAAAAACCGTGTGGCGACCATGGATACGTTAATTGCGTTAGGCACCGGTTCGGCTTGGATATATTCAATGCTTGTCGTTATATTTGCGCCACAACTACCGTCAATTGCTCAGCATGTTTATTTTGAATCGGCCATAGTGATTATTGCTTTTATTAATTTAGGCCAATTACTCGAGCAGCGCGCAAGAAGTCAAACCTCTAAAGCAATACACCGCCTATTAGATTTACAACCCGAAACGGCTTTGGTGATCCGCAATGATATCGAACAAGAAATAGCGATTGCTGATGTCGTCATTGATGATTTGATCCGTGTAAAACCCGGCGGAAAGATCCCGGTTGACGGGATCATTATCGAAGGTTATTCAAGTATCGATGAATCGATGTTGACGGGTGAACCTATGCCTAT
>DAOUQR010000223.1 GCA_030625525.1 Pseudomonadota bacterium
CGAGATTCACGAATTAAGCGAATTGTACTCGCGCGTACGCCTTGGATTTCAGGATGTTGGCACATTAAAAGAAAAATTTCTAACAATGCACTGGGTTGATCTTTAAATATGGTATCCGATGTTACTTCGATATAACGATTATGAATTTGAAAACGTTCATTGAGTACTTTGATTTGCGGCTCACCCTTTGTGATGATCGCTTCTCTAAATAGCTGTAATAACATATCGTTTAATTCGCGCAGTTTTTTAATCGTGCGAAAATAATCCATCATAAATTGTTCGATGGCGAGCTTGTCTTCGTTGTCTTTGTATCCAAGTTGGCTCGCTAAAGCCGTTTGGTAATCGAATAATAAACGATCTTCACGACGATGCGTGTGTAAGTGGAGGGCGCATCGAACCTTCCAAAGAAACGCTTGGGCTTGCATCAATGTTTGATATTCTTTGCGTGTTAAAAATTTATATTTGATTAAACCATGTAAACTCGTCGTTCCAAAAATACGTCTTGCGACCCAATGGATCATTTGGATATCACGCAAGCCACCGGGGCTGTTTTTAATATTCGGCTCTAAGTTATAGGCGGTTTCACCGTATTTTTTATAGCGTAGAAGTTGTTCTTTCCACTTGGCTTGAAAAAATTTCTGGGTACTCCATAAGGCTTCATCTTGAACGTTTTTTTCTAAGCGGTGATATTTTGTTTTAGCGCCGGTGAGCAAGCGCATGTCAATGAGGTTCGATACAATGGTAATATCGTCAGCGGCTGTTTGCATGCATTCTTCATGCGTGCGAATGCTATGACCGATTTCTAAGCCGCTATCCCAAAGAATTTGTAAAAATGTTTCAATGGATCGTAGTGCGGACACGGGACATTGTTGGGGAATTAATATTAAAATATCAATATCAGAATACGGTTGTAATTCAGCGCGGCCGTAGCCGCCATTCGCAATTAAACAAATATCTTTATACTTATTTAATTTTATAGCTTGCCAAGCGGCTAATAGGCAATTATCGATGAAGCGTGATAAGCGTCCAACTATGTAGCTGACAGGTACCTGGCTAAGTTCACTGTCAATTTGTCTGTAATAATCTTTACGCGCATGACGGATGATACGCGCAGGTTGTTTGGCATTTACAATGGCTTTAAATAATTGTCTGTCTGACTTGAGTAGCGCTTTCATTGAGAAAAACGTTTACGTTCTTCTTCGCGCAGTGTCAGCACCTCAAAACCCTCTTCCGTGACCAAAATTGTATGTTCCCATTGAGCGGATAAGCTATGGTCTTTGGTTACAACCGTCCATTCATCAGGGAGGAGGCGGACATGGCGTTTTCCTATATTGACCATAGGTTCGATTGTAAAGATCATTCCTGCTTGTAATTGTGCCATGGTGCCGGGCTTACCATAATGTAAAACTTGAGGGTTTTCATGGAAGTTCACGCCGATCCCATGACCGCAATATTCACGTACAATTGAGCAGCGATGGTTTTCAGCGTACTGCTGTATGGCAAAGCCAATGTCACCGAGATAAACACCCGGTTTAACGAGATTGATACCCGTATATAAGCAGGTATGGGCGACCTCACAGACGTTGGCTGCTTTAACACTCGGGCTGCCAATCAAAAACATTTTACTGGTATCACCGTGATAGCCGTCTTTAATGACCGTGACGTCAATATTAATGATATCGCCATTTTTTAAGAGACGTTTGCCGGGAATGCCATGGCAAACTTGGTGATTAATGGAGGTGCAAATTGATTTCGGGAATCCACGGTAGTTTAAAGGGGCTGGAATTGCATCTTGTACATTGACGATGTAGTCATGACAAAGCGTATTGAGTTCATCAGTCGTTATACCTGCTTGCACATGGGGTTCGATCATCTCTAATAGCTCTGCAGCGAGCCGACCGGCAACACGCATTTTAGCGATTTCGTCTGGCGTCTTGATAGGGATAGTCATTTGTCACCTTAGGTTTGTGTTTCTCCCGTAATAATACAACAAATTGATTGTTTCTCAAGCAGCCATGCGATATAATCCGCGACCGCTTGAAATTAGCGGTGTTTTTAATATCACACCTGTATCGACACATTGGGCTGGGTCTAGCCATAACGCTAGTGCTCGATGGGATATAGGGAGGTTTAACCCAGGAGAAAAACTATGAATGTAAGTATGCGTGATATGCTCAAAGCCGGGGTCCACTTCGGACATCGTACACGTTATTGGAACCCAAAAATGGCCGAATATATTTTCGGTGCTAGAAATCAAATTCACATTATCAATCTTGAAAAAACCTTACCGCTCTATCATGAAGCGCTGAACTACATCAGCCAGATAGCTGCAAATAAATCACGAATTTTGTTTGTGGGCACCAAACGTGCGGCACAAGGCATTATCCGTGAACAAGCAGCGCGTTGCGGTATGCCATACGTTGATCACCGTTGGTTAGGTGGTATGTTGACTAATTATAAAACTGTTCGCCAGTCGATTCGTCGTTTAAAAGATTTAGAAAAAATGGCCGAAAATGGTTCATTTGATCGTATGATTAAAAAAGAAGCGCTGAAGTTGTCTAAGGAATTAGAAAAATTACAGCGTGGTTTAGGCGGCATCAAAAACATGGGTGGCTTACCCGATATGCTTTTTGTTATTGATGTTGACAACGAAAAAATTGCCGTGCGTGAAGCCAATCGTTTAGGTATTCCTGTTGTGGGTATCGTTGATACCAATAGTAGCCCTGATGGTATTGATTACATCATTCCTGGTAATGATGATTCAATGAGTGCAATTGAACTGTATCTTAAAAATGCTGCAGATGTCATTTTAGATGCGCGTGGTGTAACGGGTGAAGTGGCTGCAGCTGAAGATGACGTTAAAGCCGATAGTCAGGCTGAAGAAGCCAAACCAAATAAAGCCACAGCTGAAAAGACAGAAGACAAAAAAGCTGATGAAGTAAAAGCCGACGTGGCTGATGTTGAAGTCGTTGTTGTTGAAGCTGAAACCAAAGGGTCAAAAGCTGAAGACATTAAAGCTGAGTCTAACTAAATTAATTTTTGAGGTGAAAAAATGGCAATTACTGCAGCCCTAGTAAAAGAACTGCGCGAGCGTACCGGCGCAGGTATGATGGAGTGCAAAAAAGCACTGCAAGCAACCG
>DAOUQR010000050.1 GCA_030625525.1 Pseudomonadota bacterium
AGTAAACGCACAAATGCCATCGTCGTAGAAATTTCGCGATCGCCTGAGCCCTTTAACACCACATCGAAATTTTCAAGTGATGGAATTTTTAATGGCTGAGTTTCTTTCACCAATCGTGCTGGCAAATAGCCACCTAAAGCTTCGCGCTGTTGTTTCAGATATTTTATTTCTGGACTGTCTTCAGCAGGGCGATAAAAAGGAAGATTCGGGATCTCTTCATCCGTAATTGGAATATTAAATCGATCACGAAACACTCGCAGCTGCTCTTCGGTCATTTTCTTTTGTTGATGGGTAACATTCTGACCTTCACCGGCGGCCCCCATGCCATACCCTTTGACTGTTTTTGTGATCACAACCGTTGGACTGCCCGTATGGTTAACCGCTTCATGATAGGCGGCATACACTTTTTGTGGATCATGACCACCACGGTTCAAGCGCCAAATTTCAGCATCGCTCATGTGCTCGACCATGGCTTTTAATTCAGGATAACGACCAAAAAAATGTTCACGGACAAAAGCACCATCATTCGCTTTGTAAGCTTGATAATCACCATCCACACATTCTTCCATGCGGCGTAATAGCGTGCCATTTTGATCTTTAGCAAATAAGGCGTCCCAACGTCGACCCCAAATCACTTTAATCACATGCCAACCAGAGCCACGAAAGGCTCCTTCTAAATCTTGAATAATTTTCCCATTACCGCGCACCGGACCATCGAGACGTTGCAGATTACAATTAACCACGAAAATTAAATTATCCAGCTTATCGCGCTTGGCAATTTGCAAAGCACCGAGCGTCTCTGGCTCTTCTGTTTCACCATCACCGAGAAAACACCACACTTTGCGTTTTGATGTATCTTGAAGACCGCGATCATGTAAATATTTCAAAAATCGAGCTTGATAAATGGCTTGTATCGGACCAAGTCCCATCGAAACCGTTGGAAATTGCCAAAAGTCCGGCATCAACCACGGATGTGCATATGAAGGCAAGCCATCATCCGATTTAACTTCTTGGCGAAAATTGGCAAGCTGTTTCTCGCTGATGCGCCCTTCTAAAAATGCTCGCGCGTAGATACCTGGAGACGAATGTCCCTGGATATAAAGTAAATCACCACCGTGTTCTTTTGTCGGTGCATGAAAAAAATGATTAAAGCCGACTTCATATAAAGTAGCCGCCGACGCATACGTCGCGATGTGTCCACCTAACTCTGGTGCTTTTTTGGTTGCGCGCAAAACCATAGCCACTGCATTCCAGCGAATAATGGCCATGATGCGTTTAACAACACCATCATCTGGCGGGATCGGTTTTTCTGCTTCCGTTGCAATCGTGTTTTTATACGCAGTATAAATTCCTGAAGGCAAAGACACGCCGGCAGCACTCGCTGCTTGCTGAATTTGTTCTAAAATATATTTAGCTCGATCTAGGCCTTCTTCGCGTATCACAGAATGAAGCGCGTCTAACCACTCTTGTGTTTCTATTGGATCAACATCTGCCACCTAAAACTCCTTTAATTATCGATTTCTCGGGTGTCACAAAACTTCACGCACACTTTATGCGGCACAGCATGCCCACCACACAATTGGAAACAAGCTCGATAATCAACTTCACAACCACAGGATTGGAAACAGCTCGACTCATTCAAAAAATCATCCGGTGTTTTATCAACGGGATACCCATTGGCTTGGCGATCCGCTTGGTATTGATGAAAGCGTGCCATGGCATGATCTTTGGCTTGTTGGATACACCCTTTATTACCTGAAACACACATTCGTCGGCAAGCGGTTCGGGAAGGGCGACACTGATTCACACAAGCTTTAACGGCCGGTGTATCTGGCGCGACATAACTGTATTCAGTTGTATATTTTGGGGCGCAGCCTGACAACATTAAAATGAATCCCAGACCGATGAAGCATTGAATTGCTTTTTTCACAGACTCTTCTCCCAGATTAAAATAACGCGATTTAATAAATCCACGCGCCCAATGTAAAGATAGCAATGAGCACCAATACGATAATCAATGCCCTATCCACTAATTCTAAAGCGATACGATTTTCTTCAGGAAAAGCCATCGTACCCATTTCAGGATCAATCGCCATCGCTCCTAAGCCGCAGTTTTTTAATAATTCACGACTATCAGACAAACCCGCAGGCAAATATTGTATCCACAAGGGAAAGCTCTGCGAAAAATCACCCACGAGTAAGTACATCAATGCAGAGATACGAGCCGGGATCCAATCCAAAATATTTTGAAAAAATGTCACTTCAGCATGAAAAGCACTGCATACACTGTCTTCTTTTCGACCGAGCCGTCGTAACAACACGCTCATACGATACACAATAGCGCCCACTGGACCTAACACGATGAACCAAAAAACCACGCCAAAAAAACGCTCGTTCGCTTGCACAAAGATCGCTTTCGTCAATGCGCGATTAGCTTCTTTATCGTCTGTAGGCACATCACCATCAATCAATTCAGCAAGTAATGCATCTCGCTGTTCAGCATCTTTTTTTGGATCTAACTGAAAGTATGTACTCAGTTGATGGTATAAATCATCCGGACCCAAACAATATAAAAGCACAACGATACTAATGACGAGACCAAACGCACCAAACACCCACGAAGACGTTAGCCAATAGACAAATCCAACAATCAGCACCAACGGCAATATCGCATAAATAACACCCAGCCAGCCTTGTTGTAATTCTTTGTTCGGCGCCATGGCAAACAACTTATCCAGATAAATCCGCAATAATTTCAATCGCGATAGATACAAGCCAACACTCGCATAACGCTCTAAACCCAGGCAGATTAATAACACGATGAGCTTCATCAAATTTCCTTTTTTTGTTGGTTTTAATCTCGACGCATTTTGTCACTCAAGGCCACTGGCGTTGGGTAACGTAACACCACTACATAGGACGATACTAAGAAGGTAATAATTGTCGTCGCTAAAATCATATAACCAGTTCGATTGCCGATCATGCCGTTAGTTAAAGCCAGACCAGCCACCAATAATGAAAACTCACTGGCTTGCCCTAAACGCACACCGACTTCTTCAGAAACTTGTTTTGATTCACCGATGTTGCGCAATAAAAAGTAATAAACAATCGGCTTAATCAATAAAATAAGTACCGCTAATATCCCGGCAGGAATGATCACCACATGGAGATAATTGAAGTTAAAACTCGCGCCGACAGAAAAGAAAAACATCACCAGGAAAAAATCGCGTAAAGGCTTAAGGCTTTCAGCGATATACAAGGCAATCGGGCTGGCGGCCAAGGATACACCGGCAATGAAAGCCCCTATTTCTTCGGACAAGCCAAGTAGTCGACCTAGCATCGACAAACCTAAACACCAGCCGATCGACAATAAAAAGATATATTCTTGAGTGCGGTCAAAGCGACGTAAGAGTTTTATCAACACAAATCGCTCAACTAAAAAGGCCAGCGCGATCATGGCCGGTAAGGCCACGCCAACCAATGCAAAATCGGTCAGCGTAATCCCGCCCGTATTCGCACCGTTAACCAATAGCAATACCACAATGGCTATTAAATCCTGAAATAACAACACACTGATCATCACTTCACCCGTGTGTTGGTGGTGTAAAATCGTCGTCGGCAAGAGCTTTAAGCCGATGATCGTACTAGAAAACATGATCGCCGCACCAACGATAGACGATTCCAAATAGCTGTATCCAAAGGCAGCGGCCACCCCAAATCCCATCGAAAAGAAAATAAGCGAGCTAACCACTGATAATAAGGTCACTTTGCGGATCATCCCGAGAAGTTTCTGCGGGTGAAGATGCAAGCCCAATAGAAATAAAAGAAACAATATCCCAACATCACCAATTTGTTTAATTAATGCAGGGTCACTGATGAGTCGATCGCCCCAAGGACCCCAAGGCCCAAGTAGCGCGCCCAGCAAAATATAGGCGACGATGAGCGACTGGCGTGTATATAACGCTGCTGTTGCAAGCAGTGCTCCGCCGGTAAAAATCAAAAATGTTGTGTGAACGATTATATTGCTAGTCATAGTGGACGGTATTTTACCTAAGTTAATCGCTGTGTCTACTTGCGAGATGATATTTCGGATGTTTTTTTTGAATTACCTATTGTTATGTGACGACGATATTGTGTACAATTGCGGATTATGTTGTATGTTGGTCTAGTGGATACTATGTTTTCTAATCCGAATGATGATAATAACGCCAATGAGAAAGAGAAGAAACAGGAGTCAACTGTTGTTGAACTACTCCCATCTTCCACTACCCGTGCGCGCTCTAGAACTAAGAGCTTAACCAGCACCTACGCTAAAGATATTTCCGAGAAGCAATGTCCTCTCCTGTATGCACTAAAAAAACGCTGGGGAAAAGAGCGCCCACTCGAAGGAAAGCGAATCCTTCTCAATTGTCACTTAACCACCATTAATCTCTTATTCATTGATGTACTGCAAGCAGCAGGTGCCAAGGTTGATATCACCGCAACGCCAACCCTCGTGGTTAAAAAAGAGGCCCTTGATAAATTAAAATCAGCTGGAAAACAGTTCTATCCAGAAGGAAATATTCCTGAAGAACGTAAAAATGGCTACTACGACATCGTATTTGATTGTGCCGCAGGAACGCTTGATTTTGTTAAGCCCAATATAGGGACGATTGAACTCACTAAAACTCAGGAATACTTGTATCGCGACGTCGATCACCTTGTCATAGACATCGACGCCTCTAAAACAAAAGAACTTGAAACCTCTTATGGAACAGGTAATGCCGCTGTGCGTGTCTTACTTAAACGCATTAAAGAGTCTATTGGCCTCATGGTCCTAAGTACCATCTCCGAAATAGATATACAGGAAAAAAAGGGGACAACCCCCTATCAGCGCCCCATCCCATCATGCGAATTGATTAATCTCTTTGTCGACCAATTTCGAGATATCCATCATTGGATAGAAGGCCAAAAAATCATGCTGTTTGGCTATGGCAAAGTAGGTAAAGGCATTGTTGATTCATTGTTGTTGGCAGGTGCCACGAAAGAAAACATTACCATCATAGACATTGACAAAGAAGTTACAGCTAGGCTAACTGAAGATGGATACCGTGCAATATTAATGGATCAAGACGACGATGAATCAATCGATAAAATCAAGCTGGAATTAAAAAACACTAAAATTGTCTATACTGCCACCGGCGTTGAAAATGCTATTTCTGAGGCAGGATTTTTATATACAGATTTTATGCAAGTCACACATCGTTTTAATATGGGCACCAGTGATGAATACGGTACTAGCTTTGCCAAAGAGCATATCGTCAATGATAAAAAACCGGCAAATTTTCTCTTAGAATACCCAACCGAACCTATGTATTTAGATCCAATATTAACCTTATTTGCTCGTGCAAGTTTACAGGTGTTGGAACTATCAAAAGAAAACAAACAAGGCTATCGTCCTGTAGACTCTGAGCTTGACACTGAAATCCTCGAAAAGTGGCAAGAGACACATAAAGAGTCTAAATGGAAACATTTTCCAGGAATGAAGCGCATTCAAACCTTTGTCACCGTCATGACATCGAACCAATTTGCAAATAAATCAGCAATTTCGGACATATTGGCAAATCACGGCTTATTAAAAGAAGTCCCCAATCATACCCACTTAACTTGCGGTAATTCTTTAATGGTAGGGCGAGTAGGGCGAGAAAAAACCCAATAAACGTAAGGCCTAACCATGATCATCTATCAACTAGACAGCAGTACAAACATATTTGAGAAACAAACCTCAGCTGAGCTAGTATTCGTTGATACAGTTGAAAACATTCCAGACCTTCTAAAAACACTCTCATCACAAACCGAAAAATCCCTCATAAAAAAATACATCTCTCCCGAGCAAACAGAGACACATATTCGCTGGCATCTGATCAACAATACCTTACTCATTGGCGAAGACATCACCGAACTTGAAGAGCTCAAGTCTCAAATTTACACCTTAAAAAACATCATTCACAAAGTTCCTGGTTTTGTATTTTGGAAAGATAAAAACTTAAACTTAGCCGGCTGCAATGAAAATTTTGCCCGACAAGTAGGACTGAACCATCCCGATGAAATCATCGGAAAAACGGATTATGAACTCCCATGGTCAGAGGAAGAAACCAAAGAGTTTCACGAAGACGATCGTCAAATCATCCAGACAGGCGAACCTAAATTAAATATCGAAGAAACTCAACGCCAAACGGACGGCACAGTATCCCACTTGCTCACAAATAAAGTTCCAACCTATGCTTCCAATGGCAATATCAATGGAATTTTAGGTATATATATCGACATCACCGACTTAAAAAATTCAGAAATTGAATTACGTGACGCCAAAGAAAAAGCGGAATCAGCCAACATAGCCAAAACAGAATTTATGGCAAACATGAGTCACGACTTAAAAACACCACTCGCCGGCATCATCGGGTTAACTGAAATTCTTAAAGCAAAAATTAAAAAGGCAGATGATCTCGAGCTGGTTTCAGACATCCATGCCTGTGGCCGAAAACTCCTAGGCTTTTTTGAAAACTTATTTGAATTAATGCGACATGATAAAAGTGATTTGACCTTAATTCAGGAAAACTTTTCACTAGAAAAAACCATTAATGGCATAGCCGATGTTTTCCGCCCCGCATTACGCACAAAAAATTTAAATTTAAATCTTAAGTTTAGTGATGATATCCCAGCCTGTTTTCATGGCAGTCGTTCGGGGTATCATTGCATCGTACAAAACTTATTAGATAACGCGATTAAATTTACCCAACAAGGAACGATAACGCTTCAATTCTCTGTTGAGAAAATTAATGATCAGACCGTCAAATTAATCTCAACAATCACAGACAGTGGCATTGGTATTCCCGATAATAAACTCACGGCTATTTTTGACCGACACGTGCGCGTTAACCCGGCTTATCAAGGGCATTATGACGGCAGTGGCATTGGCTTATATATTGTTAAAAAACTCGTATCAAAACTCAATGGCACCATCAATGTCACCAGCACCATAGGTCAAGGCAGTCAGTTTAAAGTCGAGATGCCTTTTACGATTTGTGATCTGCCTGAGAATAATGCTGAACAAACATTCAGTCAGAATAGCAACCAAACAACCGGCGCCTTTAAGGTGCTAGTCATCGAAGACAATGCCACCGCCTGTAAAGTACTCGAACATATTTTTAATTCGCTGGATTATCCCTTTGATTTCGCGACGAGCGGTGCAGAAGCTATCGAAAAATTTAGTCACAACAACTACGGTCTCGTCTATCTAGACATTGGTCTACCCGATATGGATGGCTAT
>DAOUQR010000127.1 GCA_030625525.1 Pseudomonadota bacterium
CTAGATCATGGTGCTGATATAAATCAGTCAGATAACAAGGATGAAACGTGTCTTTTTGATGCTTCAAATGAGGGGTATGTTGACGTGGTCAGGTTGCTCATTAAAGAGGGAGCTGATGTAAATAAAGCTAAGCAGGATGGCGCTACTCCACTTCATATAGCCACTGTAAATGGACACCTGGATGTGGTTGATTTGCTGCTTGATAATCATGCGGACATGACTGCCAAGTGTAATAATAAGCGTCCTGATGAACTAACTCCTAAAAATTATTCTGTAAACATTCTAAATCAAAAGAAGCAAGCATTAGTTACCGCCATAAAGTATAATGATATCGAGACAGTGAAAAGGTATGTGAATCAAAACATTGGATGGCTAACAATACCGTTGAACAGGCATCGTCAAACGTGCTTGCATATTGCTTCTCAATCAAATAGAAATGATTTAATAGATTATTTTGTGGACATCTTAAAAGTCGAGAACATGTCTGGTATTTTTCATGAGGATGCATTGGAGATGTCACCGATGCAATATGCAGCTTATCATAAAAATGAAAACATATATCTGCAACTGTCTATGTTGAGCAAAAAGAATGATGCTCATGAGTCGAGACAAATTAACGAATCGACAGAAGATGATTTTAATAAGCTCGCGATCAATATTGCAAAAAATGACATCAATTATCTGATTGCAATTATTCGAGACCTTCCAGAAGCAGGGGGCCATTTAAAAAATATTCATATTCGAAATCTTGTGACCACTCCCCAGCAAGTTATCGATCTGGTAAATGCGAATAATGAGGTTGCTGATATTTTATTGAATGATCAAAGAATATGGAGACTCCTTCAAAAAGATAAAGGTGGAATTAGAAGGCTAATTATGGCGTTCCCAAAACACATGTTGCTTCGACATGAAGAAACAATCCTAAAGATGATTAATGATCGGTCTGAAGGCATTCTTGGTAGACTCAAAGAATGCTTTACAAGTAGAAAGTATAGCGGTTTCTTTCAAAGGCTGGGAGCATTTTTCTCGAACAAGTATAAAAACAGGTTAGATGATGAATATTTACCAAAATTTATGGATCAAATGCTGAACGGGAACGATTCATCGACTGTTCTTCTTTCCGGTTATGTTTCACAATATGGATTGTTCAATCAGCGTCAAGACTTAGAAGTTGCTGTTAGTTGCTTTAATGCTGTAGATAGTTTTGAACCCATAGCGAGAATGAATGCATTATGGGAACTTGCAAACATGTGTATATCAGCAGGCGATAGAGAACAATACAATATTGCACTGGATGAATTGATACGTATCGCCATTGTCTACTTAAGCAACCGACCAGCCGACGAATTTGTTATAAAGTTGAAGCAGGATGCAAATAAATTAAAAGAATTATTACCGAAAACTATCAGGCCTGATGCTCTACGCCAGAGAGATAGATCAGATGATGTGGTTATAGAAATTTGGAAAGAAGGTAAACGACAAGCACGACCCGGCTCAGCCTGTAATTCAAGTTCCTTTTTATGGGCTAAAAATTCTAAAGATGACGCTTTAGGACGTGACGGATACAGCCTGGTGAGAACTCATGACAATGAAGAATTGAACCCAAATGCTGCAGAGTCTTCAACGCTAAGCATAACTGCCCCAGCATTACTCACTAAAACTGACCCACAATCCATACATAAATGATCTCAGCATTCACCTAATCACCCAGCTTTTACTCAAAGAAATCCCCCATGTCTTGAGCCATGAACAAACGATTCCTGTATGTTTTTTTATTTAAGGTTAAAGTTGTACGTGGTGTTCCGCGCTCAGAACAAGTTAGAATACTCGCTGATAGAGATAACGTCGCAATTGTTCATAATGATACAACTGCGAATCAATTAAATTTTTCAATATGAAATATAAAGTAGGTCAAGTCGGGATTTTAGGTTTGACGGCCTGACTAAAAACGGTCGTTTTCCGAAAAAAATAAAAAACCCTCATTATCCTTAAGTTTGCCCTAATCTTAACCAAGTATAATCATCGTCAAGTTGACTAGCCTTTAAGAGTTACCCCCTTATGCATAGAAGTATTACGCCCAATGACATTAAACGAGATGATATTTTTACCGATTGGTTTGAAAAACGTTTTGGTCCAGCACCTGAAGCCGGTCCTGAAGCAGAACAGTATGAAAGATTAGTCAAAAGGGAGCAATTACGTTTCCATACGCATAAGCACATCCAAAACTTTTTAAATGAGCAACCCAAGAAGATAAATAAAAAAGGTCGCGAAGCATTAGTGCGTTTGCACACAGAGCCTGATGCTGAAGTTGATGCTAGCCTGGCAGTTGTCAAAGAGTCACTGAAAGACCCTGCTACAAGCGATATAACCTTGGATTGCTTGTGGCGTTATTTCCCAGTGGATAAGTCAGGAAAATTCGCCGACCTTTCTAAGGACGTTATAGTCTACTCGATACTAAAAACACACACGACATCGTCGACAATCTCCGCATTCTCTGAAACCGGTCGATTTTTTCGTGAAAAAACGCAACCCTTACGTGATTTATTAAAAGCAGAAAACTCAGCCAGAGCGGCTTTCGAAGAAATCATTCGGATCCATCCACATAAGACGATGCGAGAAGAGAGCCCCGAAGACGCACAAGCTGTTATAAAAAAGGCTATAGAGCAAGCAGAACAGCACCTTAACAAACACCCGCGATGCAACTTTTTATTCAAACAAGGCCCACTGGCACAACATGGCATGCCACCGATGTATTTGGCTGCGGTACGCGCAAATGAGGCGATGTGGAGGTTTCTGCGAGAGTATCTCGAACAAAAACTCGACGCTGATATCCAACAGTATGCCAAAAAGAAGGATGCTAAAGGGCAGGAGCGCGCTGAGGCTTTTAAAGAAGACACCTTAGCTATTGCTGAATTACAATGGTCTGTAACCAACGTTGACCTTGATAAGGTTCGAAACCTCATCAGTATCAATCCGGATTTACTCACCACCCAAAATCCGCTAACCCGTTGGGACTGTACCCCCTTATTTATAGCGGCGCGCCAACATAACCGAGACACCCACGATATTTTAATGAAACACGTGCCCGAAGGGATACCCGAATCAGTGATTGCGGCAAGCGAATGTCTCTACTTTGTAAGTGGTGGCCAGCAAGCACAGGCAAAAGAACTTGTTGAGAAAAACCCAGACTTACTCACCCAAGCAGGCATCGACGGTCACTCACCGCTACAAATGGCCGCAAGCTTGGGCGACATGCACATGCTTCGGATGTTGCTGTCCTGTCTCAAAGACGAAGATAAACCAACAGCCATCCTCCAACTCGAAGAAGTAGACAAAAATTGTTGGCGATTTAACCCAAAGCCATTCCTAGCGGCGTACCAAACTTATGTTAACAACTATGACGAGTGGTATGAGGCCGAGGCCGAGAACGGGAGTGCCCTGCGAACTGCATGGCAGAAGATTGGCTGGGAGCTACGCCTTGCACCCCAGCATGTTGTCGCGGAATTTTGCCAAGACCATCCACTTTACCCGACGCCGAATGTTAAAAAACAGACCTTAAAGCGCCAGTGCGAGGTTTATAATTATAATGAAGACTTGTTTCCGTTAATTAGTGATTCTGGTCTTGGTTTTGATTGTCATCTTATGCGCGGGCCGGCGGGGGAGGCTTGGCCATGGCGGTGGGTGGACTTGCGGTGCGGTTGGCGCCGTCGCGCCTCGGATTTTCTCGCCATGAAGACGCTATTTACAGTGAGACGCGACGAGTACGAAGAAATCAAACAGGTTTTAAAGGATCCTGAGCGAGAGCTGCAAGGCTACTTACAGCCTTCTTCTGGTTGCTGCATTTGTTAATATCATGTTGGATCTGAAGCAGCTTGGCAAAGTGCGCGAATTCTTCATCCCAACAGACATCAATAAACTCAGCGAGCAACTCTGAATATTTCCAAACTTTCGTCGTGTTCACCCACCAAGTGAAAAAGCGTTTGAGATAAATCGTGATCTGTCGGGCAGACAGCCCATCGTTGACCATATTCCGTACTCTAACGCGTGCTGACCGATACGTCCTGGGGTGAGGTTGTATCGATAGCGTCACAAATTTCTGTGTTGAACAAAAACGATGCTTTACATTTGAACAGCGCCCTGGTAAACTTTGCTCAGCTGTAGTTGATGAACAGCTACCTAACAGTCGATTGACGAATAAAATATATTTATGAGGAAGGTTACCTTCTCTCAGCAATCCCATAAACTAAACTATTAGCACGTTTACCCACGGCGATGACGGTGATTGTAAGTATGTCATCTTCAACATTGTAGACTAACCGATAGCCCGCCTTGAGTAATTTGATTTTATAGCAGCCTTTTAAATTTCCATGTAATCGAGCAGATTGGACATGTGGGTTATCAAGACGGCGAGCTAAAACCTTTTTAAGCTGCTGAGCGATGCTTTTAGGTAATTTTTTCCATTCCTTTAGAGCATCTGGGTGAAACGCTAGTTTATAGATCACCTAAATCCACCTCGATATTTTTTTTAT
>DAOUQR010000262.1 GCA_030625525.1 Pseudomonadota bacterium
TGTAAAACATGGTTTGTTTGCAGGGCAAAAACCGAGAGGTATTCGGGAACTACAAGACGTGCTCGCTAACATTAAGTCTGGCGACTTAGATTTTAACGTCGGAATAAAAGACATTGTTAAGTTATCTTCTAAGTTCGGAAAGAGACACCCCATATTCATTGCTGCGAACAAGCTTGCTGGAGAGAATGTGTCACCTAATGTTGCACAAAAATTCACTCAGGCAGTCACTCCCTAAACTTAGGCCGCAGCGTGGGTTTGTTAGAGCCGTTATCCGATCGGTTTAATAGAGTCAGAGCTTGAGTCAGCATTGATGGATATTTACAAGACGTACCTAAATACGCTGGGCACCAATTAAATATGTAGAATTAATTTTACAACATATTCCACATGTACAAAGTGAGCGATTCAAAACTGCAAAAATACCCGGTGAATATCGAAAACGTGAATTAGTATTTTTGCAGAAAATAAGCAAGCATTGCTAGAATTGCTGGCATTAGCCCTTCGCCCTGGTGAGCTTTATCAGTTGTAGTTGATGAATAACTGCATAACGGTGATTTATTTTAGAGAGGTTAATACCGTTCGTTTCTTCGGGGCAAGATCATCCCTCAGTAATCACACTACTACAGATTACCTGTGGCGCACCAACTACACGCTTATTGTATAGCGGGTATTGCGACCTTTACCAACCTGCTTAACCAAGCCCTTATCAATAAGCACATGCAGCACTTTAAAAACAGTGTTTTTTGAGCGACTTAAATGTTCAATCATTTCGTGAATGGTTAGAGTTTTTTTCATCTTAAAGAAGTCTAACAGACTCTCTTCATCTGACTTACTTTCATTTTTTAAGGGTCGAAATTCAAAAATAACCTTAACATAATCGCCGTCTTCACTGTATTTCGGCGCAACTATTTTGGCTTTTTTACAGCTATCAAAAATTAATTTGATCCCAGAGCCAAGTTTTTCAATGATCCCCATTTTATGTGCCATCCGTCCAACAATAGGATTACGAAAATGCGTGATGCCCTCACCTAAGTTGTTAATATTAATATGACCGGGGAAATTGCCTGGGCTAAAAATCTCAAGATGATCATCGTATAATGCAATTTTACTAGCCCCATGAATTGAATATTTACGATGAATCACCGCGTTAGTGATTGTCTCGTGTAATGCTTCTTCTGGTATCAAGCTTTTTGACTTTAACCTTGCTCCCGAGAGCTGGTAGTCTCGTTTTATCCAACTGCTCACTAAATTAAAACTGACATCAACTTGTTTACCTAGAGGGCCTTTTATCTCTTCAGTTTGGATGATATCTCGACCTTCGGTACCGGCAAATCGTGTACAAATTATATGTGCTTCTGGTATGTATTTATCGGGAAAATCGCAAAACAATAGAACACCCGCAATTGTCGGGAAAAAGACTTCAGCATTTACTGCAGAGCGGACAATAATTTTATCTTCTAATAAATATTCTGGTGTGATTTTTTTAAAGTAACTTTCCAGTAACTGCTCTGATAATACGTTTATATCTGCCTGGACTGCTTGCTCATCATAAGCAACACGTTTATTTTCCAACATTAACTCTTCGATGTATTCCTCGCTTATTGCTCGTGTTGAGGAGCCAATACGTAAATATACGCCTTTAGGTATGCCTTTACTGCGTAAGAAACAGGGTTTTTTAAGTGAAGGGGGGATCTCTATCACCAATACTGCCCGTTCGCCGAAGCTTTGTTCGTATATTTGTGGAATGAGATTAGGACTTGTGGAGTCATAAAGACTATTTGGAAAATCATCATAGATCCGATCTCGTAATTCATCATCGATGCCAATCACACCTCGCGTTGCGTCGTCGACACCAATAATGATTTTGCCACCAACCCCGTTGGCAAACGCAACGGCGGTCTTTATTATTCCATCGAACTTTTTAATATTTGAATTGAACTCTAGTACTTTCGACTCGCGCTCAGGAAAAATTATTTCGGACATGATTTACCCTTAATCGTACCAAGATTTCATATATCGCACCAAATCATGCCAATAAATGCAATGTGACCCAAATCATCACATATTCTGATAATAAAATGATATTAGCCAAGGAGGATGGATATCAAGTGTTGCTTTACAATTGAACAAAATCCTGATGTAGTTCGCGACTTGTAGTTGATGAACAACTGCAGAACGGTGGTTTGACGACCACTGGTAAAATTGGCGCGGGCCCACCAACCCACTTTGTGTTACTTATGAGTCGTGCGACACGAAGTCGCTGTTAGTAGTTGTTCTCACTACTTTAAAGTCGAGAACCACCCATGCCACTGGGTGAATCTAGGGATCTGAATAAAGAGCGATCCTGACAATGAAACGAAGTGTAGGCACGCCTACACGGGGTGCAAATCGTGAGAGGCGCACCTTCCTGGTAGTCACAGACCGGGTAAGTGCTAGGTAGTCAGTATGGTGAACATATGTGAATCTACGTAATGAGCGTCAGGTAAAAGAAGCGAAAGTGACTGCCACGCTTTAGCCAAACGGCAACGGAAGCAGGAAGATGGTCGGCTCATTCATCTTCGTGGTCAATAGGCTTCCCGCTTTAAAGTAGGCACCTAACCTGACTTACTACTGGTAGTGGAACGTGGAAACCTCGTATCGCTCCTACAGAAATTGTGGGACAGCAAACCGTAAGGTGAGCTTACGGCGGTGCGAGCTTGGGAGGTCGGAAAA
>DAOUQR010000180.1 GCA_030625525.1 Pseudomonadota bacterium
AAGCTGAAGCACCTGCTGAAGAAGCAAAGGTTGAAGAAGCTAAAGCTGAAGCACCTGCTGAAAAAGCAAAGGTCGAAGAAGCTAAAGCTGAAGCGCCTGCTGAAGAAGCTAAAGCAGAAAAATCTGCCGAGTAATGTCAGAGCAAGTTGTCACCGTGGGTCGCGTAGGCAAGACCCATGGCCTCAAAGGCTGGTTAAGACTGTATTCCTACACGGAACCACTCGATAACCTACTCAGTTACCAACCGTGGTTACTGAAGAAAGGCAACGATTGGGAGCCAGCCAATGTAGAAGACAAGCAAATGCGAGGTCAACAACTCCTCGTTAAATTTGCAGGTTTTGATGTGCCGGAAACGGCGCGGGCATTAACCAATAGTTATATAGGTGTGACGCGTCAGACCTTGCCTGAGCTTCCAGACGGTGAATACTACTGGATAGATTTACAAGGGCTGACCGTGGTAAACACTACCGGCATAGAGCTAGGTAAGATGGACCACATTTTTGATACCGGTGCGAATCCGGTGATGGTCGTTGAAGGGGATAAACAACTCTTAATCCCCTACGTACATGACCATTATGTGTTGGATATTGATATCGACAAGCAGCTGATTAGAGTCGATTGGGAACTAGATTATTAACGCCATGCAGATTGAGGCGATTAGTTTATTCCCACAGATGTTTGATGCCCTCAACTGTGGCATCACGGGACGCGCGATAAAGCAGCAACGATTAATCATCGACGTGATTAATCCACGCGAATTTACCAGCAACGTCCACCAGACCGTTGATGACCGCCCTTATGGCGGTGGCCCCGGAATGGTTATGATGGTTGAACCGCTGAATCAAGCTATTAATGCGGCAAAAGCCAAGTTAGAACAACCGGCGAAAGTTATTTACTTATCGCCCCAAGGAAAACCGCTGACACAAGCAGCGATTAAAGAATTTTCGACCCAGCCAGGTTTGATTTTATTGGCCGGGCGATATGAAGGCATTGATGAACGTTTAATTGAAAGCGCCGTCGATGAAGAGTGGTCACTAGGCGATTATGTCATTAGTGGCGGTGAACTTGCCGCACTCGTACTAATCGATGCGATAACCCGACTATTACCGGGCGCATTAGGAGATGCGGAGTCAGCTGAACAAGATTCGTTTATGCATGGCTTATTAGATCACCCCCATTATACGAGGCCAGAAAAACTCGAGAGCGACACGGTCCCATCAGTACTACTGAGTGGTGATCACAAGGCCATTAAACGTTGGCGATTAAAACAGTCATTAGGACGCACGTGGTTACGACGTCCTGATTTATTAGAAACACGCGAGTTATCGCACGATGAACAACAATTATTGCAAGAGTTCAAAAAGGAGCATCTAACATGAGCACGATTATTCAAGCAATTAACGAAGAGCAAATGCAAGAGAAGCAAGTTGCTGACTTCAACCCAGGCGACACTGTTGTTGTCCAGGTTAAAGTAAAAGAAGGTACACGTGAACGTCTACAGGCGTTTGAGGGTGTTGTAATTGCACGTCGTAATCGCGGTCTACATTCATCATTTACCGTTCGTAAAATTTCACACGGTGAAGGTGTCGAACGTGTATTTCAATTGTACAGCCCACTAGTTGATAGCATTGCCGTTAAACGTCGTGGTGATGTTCGTCGTGCTAAGTTGTATTACTTACGTGAACTCAGCGGTCGTTCTGCACGTATTAAAGAAAAATTGCCGACTAGAAAAGACAAAAAAACTAAAAAAGATAAGTAGTATTTGCAAGCTTCTGGGGTCAGGTCTCAGACCTGCCCCAATTTACACTGGGGCAAGGCCTCTGGGGTTGGCTTCAGCTATTCGAAATGTGCGTACTTTATAAAGACAAAACATGACGCGAAACAGCTCTTCCCTAAAAGCATTTTTACTCCTCACGCTACTCTCATTCGCCCTATTTCTCCCCGGAATATTTACCCTGCCCATGTTTGATCGTGACGCGGCACATTTTTCTCAAGCAACACGACAAATGTTAGAAACCGATAATTATTTTCAAATTCGTTACCAAGACGTGACGCGTTTTCAAAAGCCCCCCGGCATTAATTGGTTACAAGCCCTAAGCGTTAAAGCGATAAGTCATGCCAGCTCAACTTGGGCAGCCCCCTATCGAATACCCTCAATTCTCGGCGGTTTATTAGCCGTTTTATTCACATTCGCCTTTGCAAAACGTTTAATTGATTTCAAAACAGCCCTCACAGGCGCGACTCTACTTGCAAGCACGCTGCTTCTCAACGTCGAAAGTCATATGGCAGTTATCGATGCCATGCTGTTAGCCGCCATGGTCTTAATGCAAGGAAGTCTATGGGTTTGTTATCAACAATTTAAACATAACGATGAATCAAAGCCACGCCCCATCGGCTTTATTATTTTATTCTGGCTAGCGATGGGAGCCGGCATTGCACTCAAAGGCACAACCCCTTTAATTGGTTTGCTCACCGTCATTGCGGTTTGCATCACAGAACGTAATATTCGTTTTTTAAAATTCATGCGACCCTTATTAGGTATTTTTATTTTATTACTCTCCAGCAGTTGGTTGCTGCTCCTCAATCAAGCTGAACACAGCAATTATTTAATGGAGATGATCAAAAAAGATCTCTACCCCAAACTTATCGGTGGCCATGAAGGTCATGGGGCACCCCCAGGATATTATTTACTACAATTACCGATCACACTGTGGCCGGCATCGATTTTATTATTACCAACAGCGCTCTACGCATGGCATCAACGACATCGCAACACCACAAAATTTTTACTGTGTTGGATCCTGCCGAATTGGTTATTTTATTTTTTAATGCCGACCAAGCTTCCCCAATATATGTTACCCATGTACCCAGCGATCACACTCTTAATGGCACTGTCACTTAAGCATTGGGCCAGTAAAAATTGGTCGTTCGCAACAAAACAAGTCTGGCAATTATTACTCGCTCTCTGGGGAGTTTTAGGGATCGGGCTCGCGATTGCTTGTGTGCTGTTACCGTATGAATTATCACAACACATTTCAAAGCCCGGTGTATTTGCTGCGCTCGCTATTTTAACCACGAGTTTTTTAGCCCTGCATTTTAGCTTCACCGAACAATTCAATAAATTATTACTGAACTTAGCACTGGGGGCGGTGTGTAGTTACTTCATCATATGGCAATACTTATTACCGTCTATGCAAGACATTTGGGTCAGCCGAAACATTGCTCGTAGCGTCGCGCATTTACAAATAATTTCGGACACAAATCCATTAAGAGCCATCGGTTATCAAGAACCCAGCTTAGTTTTTGAAATGGGAACACGACGCGTTGAATTTACATCCGCGAATACCCGTTTATCCAATGCATCCAAACACTCCTCGCGTATACTCCTGGTTAATCAAGCGAATATGCCCGAACTAAAAATAACGGCTAAAAAAGATCACGTAACACTAAACAAACTAAAAACCATAAAAGGGTTTAACTACAGCAAAGGAAAATGGGTCCAATTAAACCTGATCGAAGTCAGCCCTAAAACCCAATGACGATCTCATATCACAATAAAAAAACAACGGAACCCTATATTAAATGAGAATAAAAAACGCCCTCCCCCTATTTGTTTTTCTCTTATCCATAGTTACATTCATCAGTTATTTTTACA
>DAOUQR010000051.1 GCA_030625525.1 Pseudomonadota bacterium
GTATGTTTTATCCGGCACATCAATAAAGGAAAGTGGACTTAAATTATGTTTGATCAATGGAATATTGGCAGCTAGCCTCGATACTCGCTTGTTTACATCCTCAAAAGCTTGTAGATAAGGTAGGTGCACCATGGCAAAAAATGATTGTTCAAATGGATCTTGGATCTCGCGAGCCTTTTCTAAAATCAATTCAAAACATTCTTCAATCAATGACGGTCTCGCAAGAGGTTGATAGGCGGTACGGCCAATTGATACCGGGATCTGCCTTAAACTTCCGACCGATGCGGGATTCCCAAGTAAATGATGCGCAAGCAAACCGTGTAAATTACAAATGGTTCGCTTATCAAAATCAATCTCACTCGCAAATTCCACAATAAATTCAATCGCACGTTTATGGTTAAGAATCATCTGAGTTTCAAAGGCTGCTTTATTTGTAGCCTCATTTTCATGTAAAATCAGTTCTTCAGTTTCTATCAGTGAATAGGTGTTACCTTCTAAACGACTAGAGTTCCAGGATAAATCAATGAGTAACTGATTTAGGATGTTTTTAGTGACAGTCCCCGCTGGCAAACCACTTTGTTCTTGAGTACATAGAGCATGCAAGTGTTCTCGACTTGCAGCACTTAAATAGAAACTGTTATTGGGTTCATAAGCTTCAAGAAACGCTCGGTTGTACGTCACAGGACTTCTCTTATGTATCTCTTGATTAACATAGTGACGAATGTCTTCTGCTTGATCGCTTAAGTCATTGCTGCTTCGTTGGTCCTCTCTATAGCGATAACGGGTCGCTTTGGCCTGGCCGATAGAAATAATTTGACCTGATGAAACCATCTCTGTGAGATATCGTTGCAGTGTTCGCTTAGCGATCGGCACTTCAATATGCGTCATGATATCAGCAACATTAATGCCCTTTGGGTGTTTTTTTATAAGTGAGAGGATCACCTGTTGAAATTCGTTTTGCTTTGAATCCATTTTATGCGTCTCTGCCGTCAGTGTGAGTGTAAAAAACACAATCGCGCCAATCGCGCCAATCGCGCCATTGTACATCAAATGGGGTCAATCACCGACTCTTTTTCTAAACGTACGCCCATCATTCGGCGAAAACGCCAATAGAGTAGCGACACACTCATCATGCCACTCAAGGTTAATCCGACCCAATAGCTCGATGCATCGAAGTGAAAAAGCTTATCAATCATAAATCCCATGGGTATCGCGATACACCAAAATGCAATAAATGATGTAAATAATGTAAAGCGGGTATCTTCTAAGGCTCTTAACGCACCGAATAATGTGATCCGCAATGACTCTGTTAATTGAAAGACCGCTGCGATTGCTAAAAATTGAATAGTTAAGGCTATCAATTCAGAATCACTGATACTCATGCCACCTAAATCGACGGCGATCAATTGCCGTGGTAAAAACCATTCACTGCAAGCTGCCAGAAAGGTTAATCCAAATGAAAGTATTAAACCTGCATAGGCCGCTCGATTTGCACCCTGATAGTTTTTCGCTCCAATTTGATGCCCCATTCTCACCGTCACAGCTTGCGCGGTTGCAAATACCACGGTAACGAACAAGCCTAAATATTGCATCGTGATTTGATTGGCGTCGATTTCTTTAATGCCATACTGCCCCATGATCAATGCCATCGTGAAAAAGAAACCAATTTCTAGGGCATACATAAGGCCCATAGGCAGGCCCACTTTAAAGAGTTCGGCGACATGTGTCGGTTTGAATTTTTCCCAAGATGCTTTTAAATAGGGTCGATAGATTTTTCGCGAACCCATAAAAGCGATTAATAAGAGGGCTAAGATCCAATAGGATGCCGTTGTCCCCCAACCTAAACCGGCCATCCCTAAAGCTGGAAAGCCGAATTTTCCAAAGGTGAATACATAATTAAGCATCACATTAACGGGCACCCAAGCGAGGGTGAAGATTAAATTAATCCGCGTTTGGCCCAATCCAATAATAAATTGCAGGAGAATCAAAGAAATAAAATCCGGTAAGATCCCCCAAGCTAAGGCATGTAAATACGGAACGGCTTGGCTGACGATAGCTGCCTTTTGTCCCAGTAACGTTAATATCGGCGCGGCATTCCAAATCAACAGTGTTGACGGTATCACCAAGATCAGGCCTAAAAAAATAGCATCGCGTAAAACAGCACCGATCGCTTTCGTATCTTTTGCACCGAAATAACGAGAGACTAAAACACTCACTGCTGTCAGCAGTCCCCACATGATGATCATTAAAGTCGCGAAACCCCACGAAGCTAACGATCCCGCCGCCAACTCAAGTGGGCCCAATTTGGCAAGAAAAACACTCGAAATAAAGCCGATCGAAGACTCCATCAAACCACTTAATATCAGCGGAATGGCTAAGGAAATTAAATTTTTAAAATCATTTTTACTTAAATTCATACTTCTTCCAGAGACCGACGGTTTCTCTTCTTAGTCGGCGATTGACTTCATTATTACACTATTGTTTTCACTGTGCATTGAAAACGCTTAGGCAGGTTTCATACTCTTTATAGTCTTCATTCAGCTCATCTCCCTCTCCATTCTGAAAAAAACTATAAATAGAGGTTTTATCATCATACGATGATTCAACTTTAAGATTCGCAGTCGTGATAAGATCTCTCACAGAGTTACATAATGAACTTGATGTACCAACAACAAGCGACCTATCCTCTTGATGTTGACGTGCAGCTTCCTCAGCAATAATGTTTAGCGCTTTTAACAAAAAAGACGCCTTTATCTCATTCGATTGTTCAGATTGATTCAATGCGACTATCAACAAAGTCACCGCTTTTAATAAATTAATTCTATCTTCACTACGATAGAATCGTTTTGCATAGTTATCTCGCATTGTTTTAAAACTATCTGATATGATTTTAAAACTTGAAGAAGGTCCGAGATCAAGTTCATCAGACTTGCCTGCCTCGAGGTTTTCAATGTTCTCAAATTCCGCTTTCCGTTCAATCTTCCGGCGGCGATACTTCTGTATTTTAGTATAGGCATAATACGTTAATCCTAAAGCGACAATCCCGACAGCAACCCAAGGCATAATTGTAGAAACCAAAGTAGCTGCCGCGGTCAAACCCGAACTGACTAACACCTGTGCGACTGCCACACCCGCCACATAATTAAATGCTCCCCCTAAACCAACGACAGTCAATAGAAGCCCCATACCGAAGTGATGCTCAGTACGATTTTGCCTAACCAAAAAATATATAGAAGCGAGGGCGAATATCCCCCAACCCAAACCTAACAAAACAGGTGCCGCCAAAGCGGTGAATGAGAGCGCAAATAATAATGCACCGGCAGCACCGAATACATCGCGAATAAACCCGAGAATATGCTTGTCGAGAAAGTTGAGAATTTTATAAATAAATTGACCGAGATTGGACTCGCTGTCTTTAAGTAAATGTAGTGATAAGTCCACTATCGAACCAAGTAATATTAAAGCGGTGGGTAAGAAGAAAAATAAGCTTCCCCCTATAACAACGCCTGATAAGCCAAGTAATATCAAAAAACCCGCCGTGGCACCGCCCAGCGCAAACCACCGCAACACCATGTTACGAAGAAAATGAGCGGTTTTTTTAAGATATTCCACTGTCGTTACGGCCAATCTAGTTAACAAATATAGGTATCATTATATTGGATAAAGATTAAGGTTCTATTAAGGGATTGGCCTGCTATCTAATTTTTTGGAGAAAGACCTTCAAAGAAAGAGAGTGCACCAACGTTGCCATTTCACAGCGACTTTTAGTGATAATTCACCCTCAGTTTCTGTATTATGTTTTTTTTCGAATGTCACTTTAAGATCATCACAGTCATTAAACAAGATTGTTGTTGACTTAAAAACAGACAGCGGGTATCATTAGCGTACTTAAATCTTAAATACATATCAGAAGGGTACCCTGCCAATGCGCAATTAATTTCTTTTCAACGGATCCGTTTGTCTTCACAAAACCGAAAAGAGATTAATTATGTCGAAACCTCAAATTATTTTAAATAATGTATCGTTCCAACTTCCAAATACACCTGTCGTGTTTACTGATCTTACACTTGTATTCGAGTCATTACGCTATGGCATTGTCGGGGATAATGGCGTGGGTAAAACCACGTTTTTGAAACTTCTCAGTGGTGAGTTAACACCTGACAAAGGATCGATTCAACACATGGGAGCATTCTGCATTGTTCCTCAATCGCATGCGATATTCCCTGATGATGCTACGGTTGGTGAGGTGTTAGGTGTCAGTGAAATTTTACTTGCCTTAAGCCGAATTAATTCTGGTCAGAGTAATGACGATGATTTTGAAACGGTCAATGATCACTGGGATATCGACAGTCGAATTGACCAAGCATTCAAGCAATTTAATCTAGATATAAAGAACATCTCAACACCCTTTATGCATTTAAGTGGCGGGCAAAAAACAAAAGTTCTGTTGATCAAAACACAGTTATTCCTTAATCATTTTATGCTGCTGGATGAACCCACCAACAATCTGGATAAAGCCTCTCGTGATTTATTAACACAGCAAATCGAAGCACATTCGAATGGATTGATCGTCGTCAGTCATGATCGCGATCTATTAAATAAAATGGATCACATTATTGAGATCACCCCCAAAGGCATTCATTGTTATGGCGGAAATTATGATTTTTATCAGCAACAAAAAGCGATAGAACTTGACGCCTTACAACACGATTATATGGAAGCAAAACGACAAATCACCAAAGCGAAACGCAGTGTGCAAAGCACCCGCGAAAAACATGAACAACGGCGCGCTAAAGGCATGAGAGCGAGGCGTTCAGGCAGCCAAGATAAAATAACACTCAATTCAATGAAAGGTCGTTCTGAAAAAACGCAATCTAAAATGGCGGTCAAGGAAGATCACATGTTATCGCATGCAAAAAATAAGCTTGATGAAGTCAAAGATAAAATTGAAATTAAACCTGAGATGCAATGCTCATTGGATGCGACAAGGGTCCCCAATGGAAAAATCGTATTGGAAATAGAAAACCTATCGTTCAGCTATCCCGATCAAACCAAGACATTGATTCAGGGTTTTAATTTAACACTAACAGGCCCACAACGTATTGCCATCGTCGGTCCGAATGGCTGTGGAAAATCGACCTTAATTAAATTAATACGATCATTGTTAAAACCTATTGCTGGAAAAATCAAAGTCGGTGTCGATCAGATTGCCTATTTGGATCAAGACGTCAGTTATCTGGATCGCAATCTCACCTTGATTGATAATTTCATCGCACTGAATCCTGAAGCGACGATCTTCGATGCACATTCAGCACTTGCCGCATTTAATTTTCGAAATACCGATGCTCAAAAGCAAGTGTCGTCACTCAGTGGCGGCGAAAGAATGCGTGCCGGACTCGCTATAGCCATGATGTCAAAGCATCCACCCCAATTAATTATATTGGATGAACCCACCAATCATCTTGATCTAAACGCGATCTTGGCGATTGAAAAGTTACTAAACTTATATAACGGCGCGATCTTAGCCGTATCACACGATGCGCAGTTCTTAGAAAACATTAATATTGATAGATATTGTCACACATCAAATTAATAATGCACTATATTAAGATTTGAGTTAGTATTAATTAAAGGTGACAAGGACGTCAACAATGCTTGAATCTAAGATAAAATCAATTATTCAACAGGGAGAAGGTTTGCAGGCTGAATTCAAAGAATGCAAATTTTCCCTGAGTAAAAATATTTTCGAAACAGTTTGCGCGTTTCTCAATCGCTCAGGTGGAAAATTACTACTTGGCGTCGACGATAAGGGCAAGATTCTTGGGATTCAACCAGAGTCTATCCAGAACATCAAAAACAACTTTATTGTTTTAATGAATAATCCCAAAAAGATCTGTCCGCCCTTTTATTTATCGATAGATGAGCTTGTCATTAACCGTAAAGCTATTCTTTACATCTATATACCCGAAAGCTCACAAGTTCATCGCTGCAATAATCGGATATTTGACCGTAATGGCGATGGTGATTTTGATATCACTGACAATCAACATTTAGTTTCAGCACTATATTTAAAAAAACAAACAAGCTACTCAGAAAGTAAAATTTATCCTTACGCTGAAATGTCTGATTTACGCCAAGATATCATCGCACTCGCGAGGAAAATGGCATCGTTTCAACGTGAAGATCACGCATGGGGAACCATGAATGATCTTGAGTTGCTAAAAAGTGCATGCTTATATGAAAACGATTATGAAACAGGGAAAAGCGGTATTACCTTAGCAGGAATATTGTTGTTTGGAAAAGAAAGCACTATTCTTAGTGTATTACCACATTTTAAAACTGACGCTATTTTGCGACGCGATAATGCCGATCGGTACGACGACAGAGATGATATCCGAACCAATTTAATTGAAAGTTACGATCGATTATTGCATTTTGGTGAAAAGCACTTGAATGACCCATTTTACCTGGAAGGTGATCAACGGATTAGTTTGCGTAATCTTATTTTACGTGAAGTTGTTAGTAACTTGCTTATTCACCGAGAGTTTACTAATCCGTTTCCAGCCAAGTTTATAATTGATCATGAAAATTTTTATACAGAGAATAGTAATAGACCTCATCATTCAGGGAACATTGATCCCATCACATTTTCACCTTGTCCAAAAAACCCTGCTATAGCACGTGTATTTAGAGAAATAGGACGTGCTGACGAGCTGGGCTCAGGTGTCAGAAATCTTTTTAAATTTTGTAAAGAATATTGTGGAAATGACCCTAGATTAGTCGATGGAGATATCTTTAAGTTCGTATTGCCATTAATTCCAAGTTTTACCGAGCAAGTTACCGGGCAAGTTACCGAGCAAGTTACCGAGCAAGATAGACGAACAGCAAACATTATAGATTTTTGCCAAACGAGTCGATCTACGTCTGAAATTCTTGCGTTTCTCGGTTTAGCCCACCGTGAACATTTTCGATCAGAGATACTAAACCCACTGCTTGAGCAGGGATTACTTCAGCCAACCATTCCCGATAAACCACGAAGTTCAAAGCAAAAATATTACTCCAATCCCAGAGTGGCATAAACAGATTGACTCAAACACCCTCAAACATCCCATGCAATCTGACAGTAATTAACGGTGCTCTGAACTCTGATTCGTCTCCTTCCGCTTGTATCTTTGATTAAGTAAGTCGAAAGGCTTAATCTCAAGGGCACTTGGG
>DAOUQR010000031.1 GCA_030625525.1 Pseudomonadota bacterium
CTGCGTAAAAACACTGGTGATGACCGTCGTCGCACCCACGACATGAATACAGCTAACTGGATTCCAGATCTATTCATGAAACGTGTTGCAGAAGACAAAGACTGGACACTGTTCTCACCCGATGAAACACCTGACTTACACGATTTATTCGGACTTGAATTTGAGCAAGCCTATGTTGCTCATGAAACACGTGCACAAAACGGTGAAATCAGAAACTACAAACAAATCTCAGCAAAAACTTTGTGGCGAAAAATGCTGAGTATGCTCTTTGAAACCGGCCATCCGTGGGTGACGTTCAAAGATGCATGTAATATACGTTCGCCACAACAACACGTTGGTGTGATCCACAGTTCTAACTTGTGTACTGAAATCACGTTGAACACATCAAAAGATGAAGTTGCTGTGTGTAATCTCGGTAGCATCAACTTACCCGCCCATATCAATGAGCAAGGTTTGGATGTTGAAAAGCTCGAGAAAACCATTAAAACAGCGATTCGCATGCTCGATAATGTTGTCGACATTAACTACTACGCAATTGATACAGCACGTAATTCCAACATGAAGCACCGTCCAATTGGTCTTGGCATAATGGGTTTTCAAGATGCTTTATATAAAATGGGAATGACCTATGCATCAGATGCGGCTGTAGAATTTGCCGATGCATCCATGGAGCAGGTGAGCTACTTTGCCATTCAAGCGTCGAATCAACTCGCGCAAGAACGCGGTAGTTATGAAACATTTGATGGTTCACTCTGGAGTGAAGGTGTTTTACCGATTGACTCGATTGAGATGCTGCAGGCATCACGTGGTGAGTATTTAGAGCAGGATCGCACCCAACGTCTTGACTGGAAAACATTGCGCGACCAAGTTAAATCACAAGGTATGCGGAATTCAAATGTGATGGCGATTGCGCCAACGGCAACGATTTCAAATATTTGTGGCGTATCGCAATCAATTGAACCGACCTATCAAAATCTATACGTCAAATCGAACCTCTCAGGTGAATTCACCGTGATTAATCCGTATTTAGTCCGCGAATTAAAAGCACTGGATCTCTGGGACGATGTCATGGTCAACGATTTGAAATATTTTAACGGTAGTGTGCAAACGATCACTCGCATTCCTGAAGACATCAAGCAACGCTATGCCACTGCATTTGAAATAGAATCAAAATGGCTAGTGGACTCTGCTTCACGTCGACAAAAATGGATTGACCAAGGGCAATCGCTCAACTTGTACATGGCTGAACCTTCCGGCAAGAAACTCGACACACTCTATCGCATGGCTTGGATACGCGGTTTAAAAACGACGTATTACCTCAGAAGCTTAGGTGCCAGTAATGCCGAAAAATCAACAATCACGGATGGCGCTCTCAACGCTGTGAAAATCAATCCCGCACCACAAGCGTGTTCGATTGATGATCCAGAATGTGAGGCTTGTCAGTAAATAAAGGACGGGGTCAGGCCTCAGGTCTGACCCCAATTAGCACGAAATTTAATAAGGGGAAAAAACATGCCTATTATGAACTGGGATGAACCAAAAACAGAAACAACAATCAATCAGGTCAATCCCGAAGACACAATAAACAAAGGCAATACCGGGCTCGAACAAATAGAAATGGGTGCAGCACGTATTCGCGTCGACGACAAACAAATCATCAATTGTCGCGCCGATTTAAATCAACTCGTGCCCTTCAAATACACGTGGGCTTGGGATAAATATCTAACGGCTTGCGCCAATCACTGGATGCCTAATGAAATTAACATGGCAGCCGATGTTGCTTTGTGGAAAGATCCAAATGGCCTAACACCGGAAGAACGCGTGATCATTAAACGCAACTTGGGTTTCTTTTCGACTGCTGATTCACTCGTCGCAAATAATCTAGTACTCGCTGTTTATAGACATATTACTAATCCAGAATGTCGTCAGTATTTATTACGACAAGCATTCGAAGAAGCGCTACACACACATTCTTATCAATACATCATTGAAAGTCTCGGCTTAGATGAAGCGGAAGTATTTAATATGTACCGCGAATTGCCTGCCGTTGCTAGAAAAGCTTCTTGGGCGTTACCGTTTACACAAAGCTTAAGTGATCCACTGTTCCAAACAGGCACACTTAAAAATAACCAACGTTTGCTTCGCGACTTAATCGCTTTCTTTGTTATTTTTGAAGGCATTTTCTTCTACGTCGGCTTCACCCAAATTCTTTCAATGGGTCGACGTAATAAAATGACAGGAACTTCTGAACAATTTCAATATATTTTACGTGATGAATCGATGCATATGAACTTCGGTATCGACATCATTAACCAAATTAAAATTGAAAATCCAGAAACATGGACAGAAGAATTTCAACAAGACATGATTGCGCTCATCAAGGAAGGTGTTGATTTAGAATATCAATACGCACGAGACACGATGCCAACAGGCATTTTAGGTATGAATGCAGAGATGTTTGAAGAATATCTCCACTTCATCGCCAACCGCCGCCTCGTACAAATCGGCCTACCAGAACAATACCCGGGTGCCGAAAACTCTTTCCCCTGGATGAGTGAAATGATGGATCTCAAAAAAGAGAAAAACTTTTTCGAGACTCGCGTCACTGAATATCAAACAGGCGGAAGTTTATCTTGGGATGACGAATAAGTTTCCCAAGTTAAGAAAGCAACGAAACCCACTATCGCGCAAGCGGTAGTGGGTTTTTTATACTGCAATTCTCAATTTGAAAAGAATATCGATCGTCATCCTGTGGCTTGACCACAGGATCCAGAAAATACTTGGAAAATACTGGATCCTGTGGTCAAGCCACAGGATGACGCCCGATATTCTTTTCATCATACAATTGCTGGCGTGCACTTCTCAATCAATTCGTCTTAAACAAACGCGATGTGATCGTTCTTTCCACAGATTTAAATATTAAAAAAGGATCTCTTAAGGTTTTGTTAAGCTTTGCTTAATAAACTCACAGCATGTTTTTGTTCTTGTTTTTTATCATACTTTATTATTGAGGATGTCATTATGTTTAGTTCAAACGATCCAATGCTGAATATTCAACACGCGATTGAAGATTTCTTTAAGTTTTTCCTGGTCAAGGTGCACGAAGCAGTTAAATCATCTACGCTGACAGACATTGATATTGACAAGATCATAATAACGCCTGCGACACAAAGGTACTCCACTATATTAAATCCCACTCTAAAAGCCATTACAGAGCGCGATGCTGGCTCAATTAAACGTGAAAAAATTTCTGAGTTCTATCGTGATGCATCTTTAGATTGTATACAGCAAATTGCTGATACCCTAGCTAAGGATCGATCAAAGACTTTAGAGATATATCATCAACACGAAAATAAATCTTTCGAATTATTATACGCCATTATCGAGCATCAACGCGAAATGGTAGTGACAGGTCAACTCGCGAATGATATTTTAATGAAGAGGCCTGCCAAAAAATCCAACAGAAAAACCTTCAATTTTGCCAGCCTTAGTTCTGCAAGTTTTGGTGGCGGTCATTATCCTCGGGATCCCAGCGAATACCATCCGGGTAAAAAATATGGGGTACCTTATGGGTGCATATGGGGGCACATTGCCGAAAATGATAAAATAGAGGAATTGACAGCCGATAACCTAAACACCCTCTACTCTAAAATCGTTATTGATTTGGAACAAGGTAATGCGCTTGAAAACAACTTAGTAAACCTCGCCCCTTACATCAAACTTGCAGAAGAAGATAAACTCGCTTTACTGAAAAAACCAGCCGGTCAATCACTGCCGTTCAAAGAATTCAATGACTCACCATTTCTAGAGGATCTCAACATATCACTCGACGATGGGATCGCTATCTGCTGTGCACGCAGTGAAGAGTTGGATCTGATCTTTGAGCATGTTCCAATTAATGATTTTGAAAGTAATGATTGCTTAAACGTTGTAAAGGCTTATAACTTCAAAAACGCTCAAGACACTATCGCTACATTCCTTAGTAAACTTGAAGATGCTGATTTAGTCGAAGCAATGTTTATTTTGACTAAAAAACGAGAAAGAATTCCTCGTTCAAATGATAATAACGGCCTGGAAAGAATCAATGACTCTATGGCAGAGTTAATGAAGCGGTTCAAAGAGAATACTGACGAGAAAATTAATCCGGTTAACATTTTCAATGTCTATTTCAAAAATGTCTCTGAAACAACTCGCTTTAAGGAGATTGAAAACATATTAACAACCGATACTGATAAATTAAAAGAACTCACTCGCCTAGAGATTAAGGCAGCATTTAATCGACACAAATATTTACCTGATGAACTCATCACTCAGCTCATTAATTTGGCAAGCGAGGCAATAGAATATGATCACCTTCTTTTATATAATGCCTTTGAGACAGGTGCAATGCGCTGGAAATATCAATCAAACTATAATTTAAAATCAGTGATTGAGAAGACGTCGAAGATATTCCAACATCCTGATTGCGACTTCAAGTTTCTGTTAGATTTTATTGCCAAGAATATTGAACCAAAAACATTACACCGCGCATTTGAAAACGATGCAGATTTCCTCGCAGCAATCAAAACAACCATAACAAAATGCCCAGTGGAAAAAGACCTCTGTTCGACCTTAAAAACAAAATTAACGGTGTTGCTGAATACAAAAGACATCACACTCTCACATATCGACACGCTCGATTTCTTTTATTATAAAACCATGACAGCTAAGTTAGGTTTCGATAGCGCACTCGAATTACTTCAACATCTCAGTTGTCCACAAGACGACAAAGACGACATGCTGGATCAACGCATCAAAAAGTTGATGAAAACTCCACTCTATCAAGCCCTATTAAATATTGTTCTAAAATCAGGAGCCACGCTGTTTGAGCAACTCGCAGTCAAATTACATCTGCTCCCAATTACAATCAGCCGTGATATAGAGCAAGCTCTCAAGCTTGACTCATCAGCTGTAAATCTTTTATGCTTGCCCGTGGATAGAGGGGTGGAACACAGTTTAGTCAGCGTGTATTGCAGCTCGTTAATTTTCGATTCATTTGCCGGCCGGGACCTAGAGACAGATTCAACAATGGTTAAGCATCGCTATCTAAAAGCTTACCAAACTGACATGGAACTTCTAACTCTGAAAGACAAGAACTTTCTTGAAGACGAAGAAAAAGAAAACTACGGCCTCTCATACAACCATGCAGCCTGCAATGGTTTCTATGACCACCTTGAAATGGTTGATTCCATTTTTACAGTAGGGCATCGGACTCCCATTGAATTCTACCTTTGGAAATTCATTCTTTTTGGAAGCAAAAAAGAAACGCTCGAGCACATTGCGACCCACATCTCTAAATCAAACATCGAACTCTCATCAAAGCAAGTCGCCTATCTATTTCAAAAATGCCTTGATTTGAATAAAGGGAAAAACTTCGATAACCAATTAGAAACATTAATGGCAAGCATTTTAAAGTCTACGACTATTGCTTATCAAGATAATATAATCCACGATCTTATTTTCCACTGCCATAACTTGGATGCCGAATTAAATAAAAATACTCGAGTCAGAAAAGCATTCAAATCCGAGAAAAAAAGCATTCTATCCATAAGTAAATCCTTTATCGCACCTTCGCATGCGATAAAAAACCCGCTGAGAGATGCAATCGCCTCTGTGATATTAACACTCAAAGAGACACAAGAGCCTTTACAGATGGCTATTAAAAAGCTGAATCCTCAGTTAGCTAAAACACCAGTCAACGATAGATTTAAAGACATGGAAGGCAAAGAAATGGGACTTAGCCCCTTTCTCGCGCTGAGTGAAGAAGAAGAAGCTAACTTTCAACAACAATTTGCTCTACTACTTAAAGTTTATGGCCACAACGGAACATTCCTCGAATGCCTATATAAAGCAAAAGCATTTCATGCTATCCACTTATTTCTCAGGCACAATCTTTCCGATGGACCTCTCGATGATCTTCAGCTCGTCACTCGTTGTTTCGAATGCTTAAGCGAATCCATTCCCGCTATTTATGAAGAATTCGTGACAAAAGAAATCATTTGCAAAGCTATTATTCAATTCCCAAATGACACACTTATCCATGGTTTATTCAACACCTGTGGAAATCACTTCGCTAACTTCACGCAATTAGTCGAACTCAGTAAAGAGCTCAAAGAAACAAACATTCAGCTGAACTTTCTCATGGCAACACTGACACACCCGAGCCGGGGCTCTACATTCCTAGATGAAATAACATTTAGCACCATTGCCGAAATACTGTGCCAATATAACGAATTTAACCCTAAACTCGCTGAACGTTTATTCATGGGAAAAATTAACCGCATCAAAGACCTATCAACCCCAGTCTTAAATGATATCCACAATGTCATGAAATGCTGCCAACAAGAATTTACAGGCTCACAAACACTAGCAAAATTTTTGTTTGTCGAGCATGCTGATGTGTTTGTTGAAAAGTTTAGTGGCGACATGTCATTAAGGGATCGAGGTCAAGCCCTGATTGATCTCGACCACTTTATGCCTGAACTGGCTGAACGACTCCTTTTTCCGGCGCTGAGGCAATTAAAAAATCCGAGTGAAAAAGATCAACGTGATGTGCGCAATGTCATGATGAGGTTACAGAGTTCTTACCCTCAGTCTGAAGCATTGGCTGATTTTTTATTTAATAAGACTGAATTGTTCTTACCGTATGTCAATGCAGACCGTTTGATCCACTGTTTAACAAGTGATATAGAAATTGAGCCTCGTGGCAGTAAAGGCCTCAGTTCAACCGCTAAGGTAAGGGACGCTGCTGACGGACACAAACATCCGGCATTTAAACTCAAATGTACGATCATCCAAAACGTTGTTCCAACGATTAAAAATGAACAACAACTCAATGCTCTTGTCTTATTTGGATTGCGCGATTCAAACCCATCATTACGTTTACGCTTGAGCCTATTCACCGAGGCGTTAAAGCAGCTTAACTATCCTATGGATGAAGATTCGTTAATAAATGCAGCGTTTAAAGCGCCAAATTCTTTAGCCATCACAACCCATGAGTTTATTTATATTTTACATAAAATCAAACTTGAATTATCTAGATTTTGGAACCTTAAAAGTTATCAACGTATCGAAGGTTTCATTACGCGTCAGATGACTGAAGATGTTTTCTTTGCTGTGATTGACTTGATTAAATCAAGCCAAGGCTTGGTTGACTTGGTGGACAACTTGCCTAACTTCTCTGATTATATTAACAAAGGTAATTGTCAAAAAATTTGTAGCAGTATGCTTGCTCACGAAGATCTACACGTCAATTTTATTGACAAAATCGCTGAGAAAACTGAGTTTACAGCGGAGCTTTTTTGCACCGGCGTTTTGTTGGAGTTAAATGATCATCTGGATAAACCTGATCTCGTCGACAAGATGAGTCGTCTCATTATTGAGAATTATGATCTTGAGTCATTACTCCAAAGTCTAACTAAGATTAAAGAAGAAAAGGATAAGAAGTTACCCGAGTTAATCGCCACAGTGATCATGAGTATCGCTGATCAAGGTTTTTTGAAAACGGGCGCGGGGATTTCTCGAGTCGTAGGACTCCTGTACAAGAATCCTGACTTGTCAAACGCATTAAGCCAACAATTAAGTGAACGACTCATGTCAAAACGAACCCTTACGGCAACTCACTGGGAAAACTATAAACATGTGCTTGCCTTATGTAAATTGTATAGTGACACTTTTAACTACGAGTGGTTTAAAACATATTTACAGACCAAACAACAGGATGATATCCACTTCGTAAAAGCACTAGGCTCACTAGGCGCGCTGTATGTTCAAGAGGATCTTGAACCATTCACCCCCACGGATATTTCTAGATTAACGCGTAATCCTAATGCTTTCTGTAGTTTTGGCTTTGAAACTCAATTAGCTGGGTATCAATTTGGTACCACCTCTCTACTCGAACTATATAGCAGCAATGTCAGCTTCAATAAAAAAGCCTGCATTTGGTTCCAACAATTGCTTCAAACTAAGATTGACAATTATATGCATGCTGGGAACAATCACGAGACATTGTTTAATGCGCTCGAGTTTAATCTTGTCGAGGATAACATTACGCCTCAGATAATTAACGTCCTTAACAAGTTTATAACAGATTTCAAATTACTCGAGCCCAAAGCCTCTTCTTGCGAAGTCACTGTTATAGATTTTATTGTGACATGCAACTTTTTACAGAAGGCGTTAACCGAGCAGCTCTCAGAAGCGTTGACACA
>DAOUQR010000157.1 GCA_030625525.1 Pseudomonadota bacterium
ATATTCTTTTTCTCCTAACTACTCTCGACCCAATTTGAGACCACTCCTGCCACCCGCTTCGGCTCTTCACTCGCTATTTTCTTCACGGCGGCCATCTTCTGTTCATAGGATTGTACGGGGGGTTGTAATGGTTCTGCCCCCATTGATTGATCCGTTAATTGTCCTTGATTCGCGTTATTTGCTAAAGCCGGAGGGCTGGCTTTTGCTAAGCTCTTTAAGAGTGGACGCAGAACAGTAAACAACAGTATTAAAACAAACAACCCACCACCCACTTGCTTCATTAAATCAATAAACCAAGATTGCATCCAGAAACTGACAGGGACAGCTTCTTCAAAGGGTTCAGGTTGTAAAAATGACGTGTTAATCACCTCGACGTTATCACCGCGCTGCACGCTAAAGCCGATTGCATTTTTAACTAAGAGCGATAACTTCGCCAACTCTTCTTTACCAATCGGCGTTCTATCAACAGCTCCACTATCAGGGTTCACTTTGGCTTTATCATCGACTAACACCGCGACTGTTAAACGACGAATTTGACCGGGCTGATAGCGCGTATGTGAAATTGTTTTATCAAGCTCATAATTTTTAGTGGATTGTAATCGTGTATCGTTTGAAGACTCGCCTGTACGTGAGACAAGATTAACATTATTACTATTCAGTAGTTGAGCAACACCATCTGCTGGCGGCTGATTGGATAAAGAACCCGGAACCCCTCCAACACCACCGTCAGACTGTTTGTTTTTCTCACGGTAAATTTGTTCTGAGCGAAGTGCTGGCATATCAGGATTATAACTTTCTCGCGTTTGCTCAGACGATGTAAAATCAATGTCCGCGGTCACTCGCGCTTTGACTTTACCTACACCTAAAATCGGTGCGAGTAAGTCTTGAATTTTTTTAACGTAATTAGCTTCAACCTGGTGGCGATAGCGTAACATACGGTTAGCGGCGGCCATATTATCGTTACTGCTGCCTTCTGTAAGCAGGTTACCATTTTGATCAACGACCGTGACATTATTACTATCTAAGTTTGGAATACTGGAAGCAACCAAATGCACGATTGCTGCAATTTCGCTAGAATTTAAAGTACGACCGTTATACACATCTAAAAATACTGATGCACTTGCAGTTTTTTTATTACGAATAAATGACGTTTGTTTAGGTAAGGCTAAATGCACGCGTGCACTTTTAACATTATTAAAGCTACCAATCGTATTCGCCAACTCAGCTGCTAAAATATGTTTGTATCGCGCGGCTTCCATGAACGAACTTGAGCCAAAGGTTGAGCTCTTACCTAATAAGTCTAATGAACTTGAAGAACTACGTGGCAAACCTTCCGTAGCCAATTTCATACGTGCATCATGAATATCACTCGCGGGAACCATCACCGTGCCAGATTTATTACTGATTTTATATTCGATACCACTGCGCTGTAATACATCAATGACTTCACTGGCTTCACGGCTATTTAAACTACTGAATAATGGACGATAGCTCGGTTCTGACGACCACATCACCACCGCAATTGCCAAGGCAATACTTGCGGATAAACCGATGAGCAATCCCACTTGCCGAGAGATCGGTAAGTGGCTAAACCCAGCGGTTGCAGCAGATGCTGTTTGCGCTAATGACATACACTATCTCCATTAAATAGGCATTTGCATAACTTGACGATACGCATCGACAAATTTATTTCTAATTTGCACCGTTGCTTGAAATGCGACATTGGATTTTTGTCCTGCCAACATCACTTGTGCTAAAGACACATTTGGATCGCCAGACTCAAATGATGTTTGCAAGTTACCGGATTGTTGTTGTAGGTCGTTGACATGATTAACAGCACTTTTCATCGCATTAGAAAAATCAACACCCGTGGTATTATTCGTTGCTGCAGGTTGACCACTGGCTTGAGCCGCCATGATCCGCATTTGATTTAGAACTTGATTAACATTCATCGTACTCATATGCTTTCTCCCTACCTTTATACTTCAAAACCTTGCTCACGCATTTTTGCTAATTTATAGCGTAATGTGCGTTCGCTAATACCTAAATTTTCAGCCACAACTTTGCGGTTGTTATTATTGTCACTCAGTGTCGTTGCAATATGTTCGAACTCTTGCGTTTTTAAATCCGATGGTTCATTACTGGGTGCCGGCACCGTAATTTTTTGAGTTAAATCTAAATGTAAATCATCTGCTTCAATAGTGTCACCGGTTTTTAAAATCAAAGCACGTTGTATGACATTATCCATTTCTCTTGCATTACCCGGCCAAGCATAGGCGCTTAAATAATTTTCTGCCCCTTTTGAAAAAGTTGGGACAGGTAATAAGCTAGCTTCTTTACAATGTTTTTTAAGCAAATATTCGGCCAATGGCAAAATATCTTTGGGACGCTCACGCAGTGGAAACCAATGCAGGGGAAAAACATTCAAGCGATAAAACAAATCTTCACGAAACCGCCCTGCTTTCACTTCATCTTTCATCTCACGATTGCTCGTTGCCAATACGCGCACATCTAAGTCAATAATTTTTCGACTTCCTAAACGCTCAACTTCTTTTTCTTGTAATACTCTCAAGATCTTAGCTTGCAAAGCTAAATCCATTTCTGAGATTTCATCCAAGAGTAATGTGCCGCCTTGAGCTTGTTCAAATTTACCGGGCATGGCTTTTACAGCACCCGTAAACGCGCCCTTTTCATAGCCAAACAAGGTGGCTTCTAACATGTTCTCAGGAATGGCTGCGCAGTTAATCGCAATAAAAGGTCCGTCAGAACGAGCAGAATGATCATGAATTAATTTGGCTAAAACCTCTTTGCCGGTGCCACTTTCACCTGAAATCATAACCGTTGCATCCGTCTTAGCAACACGTTCAGCTAAAGTCAGTAATTGTTTTGATTTTGGATCTTCGGCGACTGGCGCATTTTCGTCACCCACATATTTCGGCATATAACGTTTAATTTTATCGAGTAATACAGCGGGTTCGAATGGTTTAGTCAAATAATCCACCGCACCTGCTCGCATCGCTGTCACGGCATCATTAACATTGCCGTGCGCGGTAATTAATATCACAGGGGTTCCCGGGGCTCGACGTTGCAATTCTTTTAATAACTGATTACCGTCCATGCAATCCATTTGGACATCTGTTACTACCATCACAGGGTCAACAGCTTCCAACATCCCTAAAGCAACTTTGCCATTTTCAGCACTGAAACTTTGATGGCCAGCGAGTTCAATCGTTTCAACTAAGGCTTCGCGTAAATCGGTATCATCTTCAACGATTAAGATATTTGCATTACTCATTGCTAGTCTCTCTTATTTATTGGTTTGCTTAAAATCGGTAGACGTAATCCAATTGTACTGCCTTCATTCGCAATCGACTCTATCCACAGCTCTCCACCATGTGCTTTAGCAACTGCGTTAACCACAGCCATCCCTAAACCTGTACCACATGTTTTGGTTGTAAAAAATGGGTCTAACATGTGTTCGCGTGTTTCGTCATCCATCCCGCAACCATTATCCATCACGATGAGTTCATACCGCCCTGCTTGCTCATCACGCTGTATTAACAATTCAATTTCAATCTGGCCTTTACTGGCCTCTAACGCGTTATTAATTAAATTTTGTATAGCGCCGACTAGCGACTCTTGATTGCCATAGGTTTCAAAATTTCCGGCTCGATTATGCATAATTAATTTGGCTTGATGCTTTTGAATCGCGGCTTCAGTCACGGTTTCGACTTGTTTTAGCAAGTCATCCATCTGAACGGATTCCAAAATAGTATGGCCACCGCGTGCAAATAAGAGCATGTCACGCATTTGTTGATCGAGATTTTTAAGACAATTCCCGATTTTTTCAGCGAATTTTTGACGCTTATCATCCGCCAATGACTCACTTTCTAAATGAGAGGCATACAACATGGCTGTCGCGACTGGCGTACGAATTTGATGCGCGACTTGCGCCATCATTCGCCCAATTTCAGATAAATTTTGCTGTCGATGCAAGCGTGTTTGCAGCGCACGCGTTTCAGATAAATCATTGATAACGATCAACTGGCCAGGCTCCGGCGATAATGAACGCGT
>DAOUQR010000077.1 GCA_030625525.1 Pseudomonadota bacterium
CCGGGCGATGAAGTCATCGTGCCGAGTCGAACATTTATTGCAACGGCGAGTAGCGTTGTCGCGCTAGGTGCTAAGCCAGTGTGTGCTGATATCGATTTGCAATCACAAAATCTGACAACAGACACGGTTGAGCCTTTAATCACTGAAAAAACTAAAGCGATTATTGCCGTACATTTAGCGGGCTGGCCATGTGATATGGATAGCTTAAATGCGTTAGCTAAACAGCATCAATTATTTGTCATTGAAGATTGCGCGCAAGCTCATGGTGCTAAATATAAAGGTCAGCCAGTGGGATCTTTAGGTGATGTTGCAGCCTTTTCTTTTTGCCAAGATAAAATCATGACGACAGGCGGTGAGGGTGGCATGCTGATCACTCGTAATGAAAACATTTGGAAAAAAGCTTGGGCTTATAAAGAACACGGAAAAAATTATCAAAAGATCCAACAGCGATCAGCTGTACCAATGTTTAAATTAGTGCACGATGATTTTGGTTCAAATTATCGCATGACAGAAATGCAGGCTGCAATCGGCCGAGTTCAATTAAAAAAATTGGATCAGTGGATTGCGCAGCGACGCAAAAACGCAACTGCATTGACGGAAGTCTTCAAACATTGTGAATTATTTGATATACCCATGCCGAGCGATGACTTTTATCATGCGTATTACAAATATTATGTGTTTTTAAATCAAAGCCAGTTGCCAGAGAAAATAACGCAATATGATGTTATAAAATTGCTGGCTGAGAATGGCCTGCCCGTTTATCAAGGTAGCTGTTCTGAAATTTATCTAGAAGAAGCCTTTCAGAAAAAAGCATACGCACCTGAAAAACGTTTCCCAAATGCAAAGCAGCTAGGCGAAACAAGCCTAATGTTTTTGGTTCACCCCACGCTGACTGAAGATGACGTTACGGCTATCGCTGAAAAAACAGTCGCACTATTAGTAAACTTAGTTGAGTGATGATGAGAAAATATATTACGTATTTATTTGATATGACGATGCCATTTATTGCTTGGGCGATGGCATTTTGGTTTCGTGATAATTTGAGCTTTATCCAAACCAAAACGGACAATTTAGCATTGACGTATTTTTCTGTTTTTTTCATGGCCTATTTATTTAGCTGGTTATATTATGGTTTGGGACGAGGAGTGTGGCGATATACTTCAATTGAAGATTTTAAAAAAATATTGAAAGTTGTGCTTGTAGCTACTTTTGTTGCAACTGTTATTTTATCTCTTTACAACCGTATGGCAGGATTACCGCGCTCGATACTGCCGCTATATGCAATTTTCCTGACTACTTTACTTGCGGGTGGGAGATTAGCATGGCGAATGTTGGTCGAAATGACATTTAATCGCACGAAACAAAATTCTGTTTTAATTATTGGTGCCGGTTCAGGCGGTGAATCCTTAGTCCGTGATATTAAACGTAATGCCAGTCAGCGTTACTCTCCTATTGGTTTATTAGATGATGATAAACGTAAAATTGGGAATGAAATTCATGGTGTTAAAGTCTATGGCCCCGTTAATAATCTTGTTCAAATAGCAAAGCGCTTAGATGCAAAGTTAATCATTATTGCGATCCCTTCAGCAGACGTTAATCAAGTTCGTCATATTGTTGAATTGTGTGAAGAGACTCATATACCTTTTCGTACTTTACCTAGTCTTGCTGACATAACACACGGACGTGTACGCATCGACGATTTGCGTGAGGTGTCATTAGAAGATCTCATGGGCCGAGATGAAGTAGCGATAGATGAAGAACGATTAACAGAACAAGTCACCAACAAAACCGTCTTAGTTACCGGCGCAGGCGGATCCATTGGCTCAGAAGTCTGACTTCAAATAATCCGCTTGAACACCTAACTATTAATCCTCATCGATAAGAGTGAATACAATCTGTATCACATCGATTACGAATTAAAAAACACATGTGGTCTTAACAACATTCATTCTTACCTCGTCAGTGTTGTCGATGAAGCTGCCATTGAAGCGATCATTGCACGTCATCAACCCCAACTAATTTTCCACGCAGCCGCATACAAACATGTTCCCCTTCTCGAAGAACAAGCACGCGTAGCCTTTCATAACAATGTGATAGGTACGATCAATATCGCAAAATACGCAGCCAAACACCAAGTCGATAAATTTGTATTGATCTCAACTGACAAAGCCGTCCGCCCAGCCAATGTCATGGGAACCACCAAACGTATCGCCGAACTATTTTGCCAAAATTTCGATGCACAGTGCACCACCGAATTTATTACAGTTCGCTTTGGTAATGTTTTAGGATCAGCCGGTAGCGTTGTTCCCTTATTTAAAAAACAATTAAAACAAGGCGGCCCTATCACGGTAACGCACCCAGACATCACCCGTTACTTTATGACTATACCCGAAGCGTGCCGTCTAATTTTACAATCCGCTGTATTAGGTGAGGGCGGAGAAATATTTGTACTCGATATGGGCGAGCCGATCAAAATTAGTTATTTAGCTGAGCAATTGATTAAACTCTCCGGAAAAAAAGTCGGTGAAGATATCAAAATCGAATACATTGGTTTACGCCCGGGTGAAAAACTCTACGAAGAGTTATTTCATGACAGTGAAAAGCTGACAAAAACCGTCCATACAAAAATTTTAAAAGCGAAATTTGTCGAAGTGTCACTTGAACAACTGCAACAACATATTCACACATTAATAGCGAAGCAATCGATCAATGATTTAGATTATTTAAAGGCATTAAAAAATATTTTAGCATTACAAACCACAACAATCGAAGCAATGGTCGCAGAGGCATAAAATCACATGACAAAAAAACTCATTATTATCGGCGCCGGCGGTCACGGAAAAGTAGTCGCTGACACAGCAATCTGCATGAATAAATGGAATGAGATTGTATTTGTTGACGCAGCATATCCAACATTGACAGAAGTCTTGAACTTACCCGTCGTCGGTGATGAATCCATCATTAACGATAAACTCGACACTGATACGGAAGTGATCGTCGCGACAGGCGACAACGCCCGAAGACGTGAATTACTGACACACTACATTGAAACAAACATCCCAATCGCAACCGTCATTCATCCCAGTGCAAGCGTATCCAACACAAGTCACATAGAACCCGGTGTTTTCATCGGACCACAAGCGGTGGTGAACGCAAACGCGAGCATAGGTTTAGGGAGCATCATCAACTCAGCCGCCGTTGTAGAACATGATTGTCAAATAGCTGAATGCGTACACATCGCACCACGTTCAGCCTGCTCAGGCGGTGTTTCAATCGGTCATGAAAGTTGGATCGGCGTCGGCGCTACAGTCATTCAAAATATCACGATTGCTGAAAATGTGTGTGTCGGTGCAGGCGCTGTTGTTATCAATGATTTAAGTTGCAATATAAAAGTGGTTGGCGTTCCTGCCAAAAAAATCTTGTAAATTACTTAATTGCATCAAATCCCGCAAGTTGGAAGTGCATGTCAAAAGTAAACGCCTTGTTGATTTTATGTTTTTTCATTAACTGAAACGAAACGCAGTCAGTAAAGCTTACTTTCATATCAGCATATTTTTCGAATAGTTTTATGGCTGCTATTTCATCGCTTTTCTCGGGGCGTAATAACGTAAGGGTCGGTGAATTATAAATATTTTTGGCTTGCTCAACAGAATATTCATAGCTCGTTTTTCTAGCTAGTAAAGTCAGGGTTTCGTCTATTACAAAATTAGATGAGACTAATTTTACATTCTGTTTGTATATTTTTTTCCAGATACGCATAGCTTGAATATGATGCTGGTCTTTCTTGGCAAAGCGAGCGAAAAACGCTCCGGTATCGATATAAATCATTATATTGTCCTTAATATAAATAATCATCGTGATTCAGTGATATATCATCAGGCAAGTCGCCGTCGTAAACATTGTTCTCGTCAAACAAAGGGTCATGATATTTATCATTTTTGGCGCATAATTGCATTAAGGCAGCGCGTATCAACTCTCCCAAAGAAACGCCTTGTTTATTAGCTTTTTGAATCGCTTTGAGTTTTAACTCTTCTGGTAACATTATGGTGGTTCGCTGCATCATGATAGCTCTCCGAATGTAAGTATATGTATGCATAATAGCACATGCATAACATTGACGCAAGTATTTAAAATCGACATTGCAAACCATGACGTAGTTGATAGTTTATTCGCACAACAACAATTTGATGTGGTGGTGAATTTAGCTGCGTAAGCAGGGGTGCGTTCTTCCCTAGAAAATTCGCGCGCTTATATTCAATCTAATATTGTGGGTTTTTGTAACACAATAATATAAAATCGTACCATTATAAATCTCAACCTTTGGTCTCGGACACAGATGGACTTACTCATAAATCGATGCTGGGTTTGACACAGAGAGATTTAATTTTTAATTTAATGATTTTAATGAATTTTTGAGGATTCTATCTGTGTCTGGCTTGTCCGGGGGCTTGTCCGGGCTATCTGTGTCTGGCTTGTCCGGGGTGGCTTGTCCGGGGTGGCTTGTCCGGGGCTTGTCCGGCAGCTTGTCCGGCATGTGGCTTGTCCGGCATGACTAAATAATTTTGATAGCCTCACCAAATATGCTGCGGATAAAAGGATTCGTTTCTTTCTCAGATGCACAGGCAAATGTAATGTCAATTTTTTGCTCGCCGATCGCGCCATATAATTTTCCAAGAATTTTTGCTTGCCAAAGTTTGATCGCTTGCTTCTGATGATCGCCTTGCAAAATAAGCAGTAAATCAATATCCCCCCCCTTTTTGCTATCATCTGTGCGAGAGCCGTGCAGATAAAGATTCGCTGTGACGTCTAATTCGACAAAAATGCCATGAAAAATTTTCCGAATTGCATTCAATTCTTTGTTCGAAAGTCGCATCAGAGTCCAAACTTATCTTTAATGTTTAATAATATCGGCGTATAGCGTTTTATTTGCTTTAAAAAAGCCGTCATTTCATCATCAGCGTACTCATGTGCCGAAAGATTACGCAGGCCACGGATTTCCAACCAGAGATCAACATCATCGATTAAATTCAGTTTAGCTGCCTTATTCATGTAATCACGAAAACTACCCGAAAAGCCTGGGTCTTCTTCCAAAATTAATAATCTTAAATATTTCATTGAAAAGATATCGGCGACACGTGAAAATCTCGCGCAGTAGCTTTCCCATGTTTCAAGAGATTCTTCATCCAATAGTTTGGCACTATCGGGTAGCTTTTGAATTTTTTTATGACTGTAGGCCAAATAAGAGAGTGCCTTACGAAGTTGTTCTTCAAAGCTTTTACGTAATTCTGGGTCTGGCCGCATTGTTGTATTCCTTGTAGCATCGATTTTCTCAGTCAAATTATCTCTTAAATCTCTGCAGATTTCTATAGGATTTCTATCTCGAATTATAAAAGTGGTATAAATTTTTCACCTAGTATAAAATCCGCATCCAAGTATCAAGTAGGTTTATCAGGTATGGCTCAACGAATTTTAGTCACAGGTGCGGCCGGTTTTATCGGTTTTCATTTGGCTAAAGCATTATTAGCGCGTGGCGATCAAGTTATCGGCATCGACAATTTAAATGATTATTATGATGTTGCTTTGAAACAAGCGCGACTTGATCAGCTTATTCCGAATGAAAACTTTACTTTTCATAAAATCGATATTGCCAACCATGACGAAGTCGATAGTTTATTCGCACAACAACAATTTGATGTGGTGGTGAATTTAGCCGCGCAAGCGGGGGTGCGTTATTCCCTAGAAAATCCACGCGCTTATATCCAATCAAATGTTGTGGGTTTTTGTAACATACTTGAAGGCTGTCGCGCACATAAAGTGAAGCACTGCGTTTATGCCTCCTCTAGTTCTGTTTATGGTGCGAATAGCAAACAACCTTTTTCAGAACATGATAGTACCGAACATCCCGTTGTTTTATATGCGGCGACAAAAAAAGCCAATGAAATGATGGCGCATACCTATTCCCATTTATATCAATTGTCAACAACAGGATTACGTTTTTTTACGGTCTATGGTCCCTGGAGTCGCCCTGACATGGCACCGATTAAATTTGCGAAAAAAATGCTGGCCGGTGAAACTATTGATATTTATAACCACGGAAATA
>DAOUQR010000292.1 GCA_030625525.1 Pseudomonadota bacterium
AAACCGCCTAGCGCGCAAATTTTGCAATCCAGTAAAATCCAAATCCCCCAAAACAAAAGCAAACAACCCGTAACGAAAGAAACAGCCTCACTTATCGAACGACAAGCCCCAAACATTCAGGGAGCAGGCCCCCAATCCCACCAAGAAGAACAAAAAGAGCCAAGACTAAAGCCCATTATACAAACAAAAGCGGACTCCCGTAACGAGCAACAAAAACAAAAACCACCACACCAGAAAAAAACAGATAACTTAAACAGCGAAAATATTCAGCAAACACCAGAAAAAGCATTACCCAGCGACATTAACTGGCCCACAACCCTAAAACAATTATCACTACGCGGCATGAGCAAAATCCTCGCCCAACACTGTGACTTCGAAAAAACCGACGACCGCTGCATACATTTTAATTTAAACACGCAGCACGCCCCCTTATTAAATGAAAACACACAACAGCGCATGCAAGATGCCTTGACGACATTTTTCAAAACAACCCTGCAATTAAAAATCAATTGCATCAAAACTCCCGTCCATAGCCCAGCGTATTTTGCCAATGAAAAAGCCAACAACGCTATAAAACAAGCACAGACTGAAATTGAAAATGATCACCACGCCCAACAGATCATTGATCAATTTGATGCTATAATAGCGCCTGATTCTGTTAAACCAATTTAGGAGCTCTACGATGAAACCAGATTTAGATGCATTAATGAAAGAAGCGCAAAAAATGCAAGAGCAAATGCAAAGTGCGCAAAAAGAATTAGCCAACCTCCAAGTTATCGGTGAAGCCGGTGCCGGTTTGGTTAAAGTTGCCATGAAAGGCAATCATGATGTGGCCAAGGTAACCATTAATCCAAATCTTATGGATGATGATGTTGAAATGCTCGAAGACTTAGTCGCTGCAGCAACCAACGATGCAGTTCGTAAAGTTGAAAAAGCCTCAAAAGAAAAAATCACCCAGTTGACATCAGGTCTTAACCTACCAACTGACTTGGGCGGTATAGGCGACGAATAATCGCAATGATATTAAGTCCACTGCTTGATAAATTGATTGAATCCCTACGCTGCTTACCCGGCGTGGGGCCTAAATCAGCCCAGCGCATGGCCTTTCACTTGCTTCAACGCAATCGCCAACGCGGCTTACATTTAGCCGACGTACTGCAAGATGCGATGACCCAGATCCAACATTGTCAACAATGTCACAACTTTAGTGAAGAACCGATTTGCCGATTGTGCGCAAACCCAAAACGCGATCACCAAACACTTTGTATCGTTCAATCCCCTGCCGACGTATTAGCCATCGAACAAACGGCAAGCTATCAAGGACGCTATTTTGTCTTGCGCGGACACTTGTCCCCGCTAGACGGTATCGGCCCAGAAGATATTGGCATAGAGCAACTCTTGGCCCATCTTGAATCCCATCCCTGCAAAGAAGCGATACTCGCCACCAGTACCACCGTCGAAGGCGAAGCCACTGCCCACTATATCGCGCAATTACTTCAACCCTTACAGATCAAAACAAGCCGCATTGCACACGGCGTTCCTATGGGTGGCGAATTAGAATACATCGATGGCACAACACTCTCACGCGCCCTCCAAGGTCGCGAAGAATTTAGCTGAGCTACAACTGGGGTCAGGCCGAACCCCACCGATCTCTCACTTGCGCTTCAAGATGTTTTCTCTATAATCAGTCACTTACTGAGTGGATATTCACGGTAAACATTGGAGTCCGTCTTATGAAAAATAGCTTACGTTTATGTTTTGCATGCCTGCTGACATTGGTATTCACCCTAAGTTATAGTTCGGCACCTAAAAAGAATTTATGGGGACTCTGGACCAAACACGACGATAAATCCACTCAGACAATCGAGCACCGCACTTGGCAGCGCTTTTTAGATAAATATATTGTTAGCAAAGATGGTGTGAATTTAGTGAAATATGCTGAAGTGTCACGCAACGATAAACATGCATTAAATCAATACTTATTATCGCTCGCTCACACACCAATTGAAAAGTACAACCGTAAAGAGCAAGAAGCCTTTTGGATCAATCTTTACAATGCGCTAACGATAAAAACGGTGATTGATCATTATCCCGTAGAAAGCATACGCGACATTAATCTTTCCTCAGGCTTTTTTACAAAAGGACCGTGGAAAGCAAATTTAATTAAAGTGGACGGCAGTCAGATATCATTAAACGATATCGAACATCGCATCCTTAGACCAATATGGAACGATCCCCGCACCCACTACACCCTGAACTGCGCCTCCATTGCCTGTCCCAATTTACAGAAAACTGCATTTACAGGTTCGAATGTCGATCGTT
>DAOUQR010000113.1 GCA_030625525.1 Pseudomonadota bacterium
CATTCAAGGGATGGTGGAAGGTGATTATGCGGGGGTGATTTTTTCGCAGAACATTATTCAGCAAAGGCCGCAGCAAATTGTTGTTGAAGCCGTTCGTGGTTTAGCTGATAGCTTGGTCAGTGGTGAGGAGGAGGCAGAACAATTAGTGATTGAACGTCCGACCTTAAAAATTGTTCGGCACAGTTGCGCTGAAAAGAAAATCATCGCAGAGACTGATGTTACGTCGTTGGCAGAATTAGCCATCTCGATAGAAAATTTATTGGGCGAACCCGCAGACATTGAGTTTGTTCATGCGAAAGAAAAATTGTATGCGATCCAGGCTCGCCCGATCACAACATTAATCAACGATGACACAAAATACATTGATCAGTTTACACCACCGAGCAGCAATACTACGATATGGACTTGCCATAATGTGCAAGAAGCCTTTCCTAAGGTGATGATTCCTTTTACTATGTCGATATGGTTAGACTATTATAATACGGCATTGAATCGGCATCAGTATAAGCTAGGCTTGATTGGTAAAAATGAAAAAACATGGTTGTTCGGTTACTTTTTTTATAAAGTGCATGTGAATGTTTCTTTAACTCGAGTATTGACGGATCGGATGCTGGGCCAAGATCCCAATTTAATTATGCAATCGTATTTAGGTAGAGAGTTGCCTTATCCTGATCGTGAAAGTTGGAGTAAGCGCTGGTATTATCGATTGTATAGTACGCCCTTTGTGACTTATTTTTTGTTGTCCTTGCCAAGATTAATTAAGACATTAAATAAACGAATTGAAAAATCATATGCCTGGGTGATCCAAGAAAATTTAACTCAATACAGTGAGCAGGAATTACTTGATTGTCACGATCGTTTAATGGATGAATCGTCTGGTGACTCTGTTGGCTATCATATTACTTCCTTTACTTTACCAACGTTGGCGATTAATTTATTGTCAGGTTTATTAGAGCCTATTTATGGTGATGAAACAAAAGAAATCATCAATGTTTTGATCTCGGGTTTAAGTGACATAGAAAGTGCATCGATTACCGAAGGTATTTGGGCGCTTTCACGCATTGCTAAACAGCATGAACTAAATATTAATATTCTTTTTGATCCGCGCGATCCAGAGTTACCTGAAGAATGGTTGGGATCATTTAATGATTTTATTGAAAAAAACGGTCATCGTGGTTTGCACGAGTTGGCGTTTGAAACCCCCGTTTGGCGTGATGAACCTGCATCACTGTTAGGCTTGATTAGGCAACAAGTTAGTTTGCCAGCGGAAAAATCACCGATAAAACAGCATCAAAGAGCACGAAAAAAACGTATTGATTTAACCGATAAAATTAATAAAGAACTGAGCTTCTGGAAAAAACCATTATTTAAAATGGTATTGAACAAAGCACAGCAGTGGACGCGGTTACGCGAATTTAGTAAATCAACCGAGGTTAAGGGATTGAGATTGCTTGATCCATTGTATGCTGAAATGCATCGACGTTTATGGGGGCGTAAACTCATTGGGCAACCAGAGGATTTTTGGTTTTTAAGTTATACCGAGATTAAAGAATTGCTTTGCGATAAAGCGGTGAGTGTCAAATCGCAAATTATTTTGCAACGGAGAAAATCCTACGCGAGTTATCAATTTGTTAATTTGCCTGAATATTTTTATGGTTATCCAAAACCGGTTAAGCGTGAAACGATAGACATGAGCGAAGGTAATTTGGATGGTGTTTCGGTCAATCAGGGTTATGTGACAGCCCGAGCGCGTGTCATTATCAATTTTTCTGATGCGCAAACGATGGAGCCGGGCGAAATTTTAGTGACGCATATTTCTGATGCGGCCTGGACGCCATTATTTACTTTGGCGTCTGGGATCGTCGTTGATATTGGTAGTATTTTAAGTCACAGCAGTATCATTGCGCGTGAGTTTGGTATTCCTGCGGTCATCAATGTCAAAAACGCAACGCAATTAATAAAAACTGGTGATTTAATTTCGGTTGATGGTGATAAAGGTGTCGTCTTTATAGAAGAACGACATTAACCAACGATTAAATCCAATCTTGTGGTTTTAAATAATATTCGTAAAGATCGGCTTCCGGGCTACCCGTTTCTGGCTGCCAATCGTAGCGCCAAGTGACGGGGGTGGGTAGTGACATTAAAATCGATTCTGTACGTCCGCCGGATTGTAAGCCAAATAGCGTGCCGCGATCATAAACTAAATTAAATTCAACATAGCGTCCGCGACGGTAAAGTTGAAATTTGCGTTCACGCTCACCAAAGGGGGTGTCTTTGCGGTTTTCGACAATCGGTAGATAGGCTTTTAAAAAGTTATCGCCGACGCTTTGTAAAAATTCAAACGAGGTATTAAAATCCCATTCGTTCACATCATCAAAAAATAAACCACCGATACCGCGTGTTTCATTTCGATGTTTTAAGAAAAAATAGTCGTCAGCCCATTTTTTAAAACGGGGATACACGTCCTCGCCAAACGGTTCACACGCTTGTTTCGCTTTTTGATGCCACTGAATGCAATCTTCTTTGAAAGGATAATAAGGTGTTAAATCAAATCCACCACCAAACCACCAAATAGGTGCTTCACCTTCTTTTTCAGCGATAAAGATACGGACATTGGCATGGGTTGTTGGTACGTAAGGATTTCGGGGGTGGAGAACCAATGACACCCCAGCTGCTTGAAAGCGGCGTCCGCTGAGTTCCGGTCGGTGCGCGGTTGCGGAGGCCGGTAAACTATCACCGAAAACATGTGAAAAATTCACGCCGGCTTTTTCAAATATTTCACCACTTTCTAGTACCCGAGTGCGACCACCGCCACCACCTGGGCGTTCCCATTGATCTTGATGGAAGGCTTTTCCATCGACTGCTGAGAGCGATTCCGTAATTTTTTCTTGGAGGGTAAGCAAGTAATCTTTAACGATATTGATGTCAACCATGGCGTGCTTTTCCTGTGATCGGATCGTTTAACACGGCGATTTTATGCCTGTTTGTACGATTTGTATAGTAATTGTCTTTATTTTTCTGTATAATCCGCATCTTAAATCAAGTTGTATTTTTTAGCTGTATTTTTAGTAGTATTTTAGCTGTAAATAGTCGAGGTTGTAATGTTTCAAAATGTTAGACGACGTCTTTTTCAAGACGATGGTGAGCGTATTATTCCGAATGTAAATAGACGCCTTTTTCAAGACGACGATGAGCGTATTTTTCCGAATGTAAATAGACGCCTTTTTCAAGACGACGATGAGCGTATTTTTCCGAATGTAAATAGACGCCTTTTTCAAGACGACGATGAGCATATTTTTCCGAATGTAAATAGACGTCTTTTTCAAGATGACTTTGAAGAGCCTTTAGGTGTCGAGCCTTTTCTCTTAGAGCTTACGCCGTTGGAGCGCTCTTTAAATGTAATGACGCGACTCGATGAGTTGCCTTCAAAAGAAGCTAGAGCAGAAGCGGCATTGAATTGTGCTGATAGTTACCAGCATCTCGGTAATGATCACTTAGCGCAGGCGTATATTATTTTAGCGGTATATTTTGATCCTACTACCGTGGAACTAAAAGAAGCTGATCGTGATCTCGTTGCTGCAAACAATGAATTCCAACGATTTGTGAAAGCGATCCAAAATGAGCCAGATAAAATGGACCTGATAGCCGATCTTATTATCAGTGTTCATCATGCACGTCATGCCAATTCTGAATTGTGGTCTCACTTAATTGATCTGATGCAAGAGCATCTGATGGTAGGCTTTAAAATAAACTTAGATGTTAAGTATCACGCTCAAATCGATTTAATATCTGTTTGTTTAGCTTATATTAACGAGCAAATTGATGACGCTATGGAAACATTTTATTCTTTTGTTTTGTGTGAAAAAGAAAATGTGCCTGCGTCATTAGATTATTATATCGGTCAATTTTTCTTTAAAAATGAGATGTACGATGAAGCGTGTCATTCTTTTTCTGATTTTTATCAAAGTGGTTTGCATTGGAACTTTCAACGAATTGCTAGTGTAAAGCTTGATTTAATCTCAAAAATAAAAATTTGTGCAGATAAATTAGACGACCCATCACGTTTAGACGTAATCACTCCCGTAAAAATTTCTGAGCTTAATAAATTGAGAGCAATCGGTGACTCTAAACCAAAAAATAATAAGAGAAGGTGTTGTGATAACGGTAAGGCAACTCTTGAAAATAGAGATGATCGTAACGACGATGATGAAAATGTCGATCACAATAACAAGGTGAATCAAATAATTCGTTTCATGCGCTAGTCAAATAATTTTGTTTTAATAGTAAACAGCTGGTAAACTACAGTTTCTGTTATTTTGTTGTTGCAGTAAAAATTATGCGTTTTCAAAAATTTATTTTTTCTATTATGAATCTTTGTTTACTATCAGGAATAGCTATGGCACACCATCAACCGACACTAAAACAAAAAATCGGTCAAATGCTCATTGTTGGATTTAATGGGAAATCAGTTCATAAAAATGATCCGATCGCCAAAGCCATTTTGCATCAAGAAGTGGGCGGCGTCATTTTATTTGATTATAATTTTCAAACAAAAACCTTTGATAAAAATATTGAAAGCCCTGAGCAACTTAAAAAATTAACGCATGAATTAAAATATTTTGCTAAAAAGTCAGTAGATAAAAACCATTTGCCTCATCTTCCTTTATTAATTTCCATCGATTATGAAGGCGGAAAAGTCAATCGTCTTCGATCGGAATACGGTTTCCCAGAAACATTGTCGGCTGCAGCGATAGGTGAAAGCAATACACTTGTTGCAAAACAACATGCAGATGCTATGGCAGAGACGTTACAGAAATCAGGCATTAATCTTAATTTTGCTCCAGTATTGGATGTCAATGTTAACCCGAACAATCCCATCATCGGTAAACTCGATCGCAGTTTTTCAAGTGATCCACATCAAGTTGCACTATATG
>DAOUQR010000188.1 GCA_030625525.1 Pseudomonadota bacterium
ATATTCGTAAAGCGCATCATGATGACTTACCCTTGATTGTACAATTGCTTGCCGACGATCCGTTTGGGCAGAATCGAGAAGACAGTACTATGCCGCCCAATGCTCATTACCTTAAAGCATGGAACAAAATTTTAAAAAACAACAATTCTGATTTATACGTTGTAGAAAACAAAGTTAAAATCATTGGCGTTGCTCAAATTGATTATTTGCAATATCTCACCTACCAGGGTGGCTGTCGGGCTCAAATAGAAGGCGTAAGAATTCATGAAGAATATCGAAGCAAGGGTATTGGTAAAAAGCTATTTCAGTTTCTCATAGCAAAAGCCAGACAGAATGGCTGCCACTTAGTTCAGCTCACAACAGATAAAGCCAGACCAGAGGCTTTGAAATTTTATGAAAACTTGGGGTTTGTGCACAGCCATATCGGCATGAAACTCCATAATTAATTTTCATGAGACGACCCTGATTCAACCACGACAGGATCCAGGACAAGATATTTACTTTGCATCCGGTTAAAACCTTGTGATAATAGGTTACAAAATTAAAACTCAGTGAGCATTGTTTCATAGTTAAGGATGTTAAAATGAAAATAGTTAGAACACATAACATTAATTATCCCCAAGATGTTGTTCTTCATAAGAATAATTATCCAATTGTAGTTACTGGATCCGGCACAATTCCAGTTCTATGTTTAGGAATAGGAACCCTCTCTCAGCATTCATTATCTTCAAGGTTTCGTGAAACATTTAAAATTTACAGTTCCGATTTTTATTGGGTCAATGGCAACCAACCGATCACTCTAAGTAAGCTGACGATCAAACAGATTTGTATGGATATCATCGAAACGGCACGTCAATTAAAGTTGAAAAATTATATATTGCTAGGCCACAGCGTTTTTGGTGGATTGGCGATAGAGGTAGCAAAATATCAAGATCCACAGTTGGCTGGTGTTATTGGTATTGGTGCAACACCCGGGTGGGATGAAAAAATCATTCAGTTTAAAAATGACTATTTTGATAAACATGCTTGCGACTATCGTAAAAATCGATTTCAGCAATTACAAGAAAAGTATCAAACGATTAAAAATGAAGGCGAATCGCTGGGGTCGATTAACGCGTATTACGCAGAATCACCCAAATATTTTGCCAATGATGTCAGCAGAAATGAAATATTGGAGTTATGGAAGGGGGTTGAATGCAATGATGCTGTGATCAATCACTTATTCGAAAATTTATTAGTTAAATACCGGTTTGCAGAAAACATTGAAAAAGTTAACGTCCCCGTTATTATTGCCGGTGGTCGTAAAGATTATGACAGTGTTCCATTAGAAATTTGGAAACAATTTCCAACACCGAAATTTTTCAAATTACTAGACTGCGGCGAAGTGGGGCATTGGCCACATTTAGAAGACCCGGAAACATTTGATAATGGCATTGAGGCGTGGGTTGAAAAAGCGGGTTTTAAGTATAATGCTTGAGAGTACCGAGTTCTCCAGCGCTTATTTCCATTTTTTAGCCTCCTCAAAAATCTAAACTAACAATGAGACATTGGTGTTCAGATCTCCATTTGCTACTAAAGACCGTGGAAGAGTCCCCGATTACAACTCCTTTGCAAAAGTAACCTGATACGGCTTTAATAATAGTTTTGGGATCTCTGTCGCCAATTTTTTTATATATGGTTTTTCAAATTGTTGTTGATGGGAAGCTTGGTTTTCCCAAATTTCATATATAATAAATTGTGCTGGATTTTCAGAATCTTGATGTAAACGATATTCTAAACATGTCGTTTCAGCACGACTAGGTTCAACAACTGTTAAAAGTGCTTTTTTGAGAGCGTCTTCATGGCCTTCGTTTGCTTCGAGAGTGGCAAATACTGCATAATAATCATTGTTTGGCTGCATATGAATTTCTCCTATGGAATCATTTTCCTAATTGCGGTTGTTTGACATTAATTAAGATACCATCACCGTAATTTTCCATATTATAAACTGGGATGTTGGATCCATCAAATATATAATTGACATTGGCTTCACTCATCGGTTTGGCATCTAGCACAAAGCGTCGATCAGAAGCATATATTACAGATTCACCGGCTAATTCGGACAACATGAGTTCTCTGAAATCTCTTAGCCTACCAGATTCAGCATACTCAATACACATGCCCAATCTCGATTCCCATTGCTCATCGGTAAGGTCTTCTTTGTTAGGCAAAAATCTCATACCACTTTTATAATTCGAGTAACCTTTAGCACACATATAACATTCAATCTGTGGACCACCCAATATCTGTATTTCAATAGGGAGTGTATTGATAATGTAGTAAAATTTCATTACCGGTTCACAATCAAAACCTTCGGCTTGAGGTAATTGTTGGTTCCTGAAGTAATGCCAGCCATCAGGGATCATTCGAACCCCGTTCATGAGTGCATCATATCTATTTTCATCTGGTATTACCTTCATATCCCAACGAAACGCAATATAGTCATCAATGATCATCGCGAAGTCATGGTGATTCATTGTTAAGAGTTCAGTCGTGCTAGGAAGTTTTCTCCAGATCGAGTGAATCGATTTGATCCGATGATAACTGCTTTCTATATATTCAGATAGGAATGAAAACCTCTCGACAATCTCAGTTAAATGATGATTAAGAGCGTTATAAAACAGCTCGTTAACACGCTTCGAAAGTGTTTTATGAATGAAGGGGAACAGAAATTTAAAGGTTTTCTCGCCATAGGATGAGGCTTGAGCAGTTAGACCAAGTTTATAAAGCATCGGCATCAGTAAATAACGTATCGTGCAGGCCTGTTGCTTGGTTTTAATCTCGATAACTCTGTCAGGGTTTTCAACCCACTTAGCCCCTTCAATCGATGCAAAATGCTTAAGTAGGTAAATATTTTGCGTTGGTATTTTGACTTCAAGTTCACGAAGATTTGATTCAAGTCGATTAAGTGATGACTCATCTTTGATTTCATTTGAATATGTGATTATAGATTCTGCACCATCCAGGTCGACAAAATATTCTTGTGAAAATGGCAGGGCATGATTAAACATTTAAATCCTCTAGTAAAATTTTTCATGAGCCGTTCATAGATCCAACCAGAAATTAGCCCAACCAAAAACTTCCGCAAACCTTCGCTTCGTTAAACGACCATTTCAAAAACGGTTACCAACTAAAAATCCCTTTTCAAACCCACAAATATTATTTTCATTGGTTTCTAATTTTTGTAGGTCGCGAAGTACGGATTCCAAAAAATATGCTACAAGCATGAAATTTGGCGTTATACTCATTGGATTTTTAATCGCGTCAGTACCATCTGTTTCGACGGCACAGGAAATATCGCTGTCAGGAGTTTTTTTCTGCTGCGACTTCTTTTTAGATAACTTGAGAGTACCGAGTTCTCCAGCGCTTATTTCCGTTTTTTAGCCTCATCAATTCGCAGTTTTGCCAGCTCTGCAGCAAATCCCTTCCACTCATCCACCAACGCCTTGAATTTTTT
>DAOUQR010000269.1 GCA_030625525.1 Pseudomonadota bacterium
TTTATTGGTGAAAATTTAGATGACGTTTGGGTCACCTATCCTTGGGATGCTAAAAATATAGACGCGCATAATATTACTTGCCAGGAGCTTGCCGTCGATGAGTTACTCGCTACAGAATAAAATTATTTTAATCACAGGTGCCTCTAGCGGTATTGGTCATGCCTGTGCAATTGCGTGTGCAAATGCCGGTGCAAAATTAATTGTGACAGCACGACGTTTAGAAAAATTAAAAGCCCTAGCAGAATCAGTCGACACCGATGTTTATCCGGTGCAATGTGATATCCGTGATAAAAACGCGATACAAACTTTCATCAATGAGTTACCGCCCGAATGGCAAAACATCGATATCTTAATTAATAATGCTGGCCTTGCAGCAGGTTTCGGCCCTTTACACGAAGGTAAAGATGACGATTTCGATTTAATGATTGATACTAACGTCAAAGGTTTATTGTATATCACTCGCAATGTTGTAAGCGGCATGGTGAAACGCAATAAAGGTCACGTGATTAATATCGGTTCGATTGCAGGTCATGAAGCCTATGCCAACGGCACGGTTTATTGCGCAACAAAATTTGCGGTGAATGCAATTAACACGGCGTTGAAAAAAGATTTACTCGGCACTAACATTCGTGTCAGCTCAATTGACCCAGGCATGGTTAAAACTAATTTTAGTGAAGTCAGATTTAAAGGAGATAAAGCCCGTGCCGAACAAGTTTATGCCGGCATGCAGGCCCTCACTCCTGAAGATATTGCCGACGCCGTACTCTATTGCGCAACGCGACCTCAGCATGTCAATGTGAGTGACATGATCGTTTTAGCCACTGCGCAAGTCAGTGCAACCGTCACACATCGCGAAAATTAATCATAAGGAAATCACATGTCACAAACACCGTCTAATATGATCCCACTGGGATCGACTGCGCCTGATTTTGAACTACCCGATACAGCCAGTGGTCTCATCATGAGTCTCAGCGATTTAAGATCAGACACGGCAACCGTGCTCATGTTTATTTGTAATCATTGCCCCTTCGTCAAACATCTTCAAACACAACTGGTTGCCGTTGCGAATAACTATAAAAATAAAGGCATTAATTTTGTGGCCATCAGTTCAAACGATGCCACGCATTACCCAGCCGATGCACCGGAATTTATGAAGCTCGAAGCAGAAACACTCCATTACCCTTTTCCTTATTTATACGATGAAACACAAGACGTCGCTAAAGCCTATCAAGCCGCTTGCACCCCCGATTTTTATATTTTTGACGCCAACTTAACATGCGTTTATCGCGGACAATTTGATGACTCGCGACCCGGAACTGATATCCCCGTCACCGGCCAGGATTTATCAGCAGCCTTAGACGCGATCATTGCAGGCGAACCTGTTAATGCAGATCAAAAGCCGAGCATCGGTTGCAATATTAAGTGGAAATAAAACCGAAAACACAGCGCTGCTTTTTTGCTATCGATTTGACGGATGAAATTCAACAACAAATTTTTCACGCGACTCAAGCGCTTAGAAAAAAGTTACATAAATTGCCGCTAAAATGGATGCCACCACAAAATTATCACATCACATTAAAATTTTTAGGCGCAGTGTTGCCGGATCAAATTCCAGCCCTAATTCAACTTGGAAACACGCTCGCCCAATCAACTGAACCTTTCGATATTGAAATCGAACCCACACAGTTTTTCCCAAACCTAACGCATCCGATTGTCATTGCGCACTTAATTAAATCACACGCGCTATTAGATCAATTAGCGCTGCGATGTGACAAGCAATGTGAAGCGCAAGGCTTTAAGCCTGAAACCCGCCCCTTCAATGGACACTTAACAATCGCTAGGGTGAAGGGAAAACAAAATTACAGTCAGGTGCTATTTCCTGAATGCCCTCCATTACAGATGCGCGTCAACCGATTTGTATTACTTGAAAGCCACACCTTGCCAACAGGCGCGGAATATAAACCTCTAAGGCATTTTGAATTCAGGTGACAGCCAAACATCACATATCTCTATAGTCGCCTGTACCGCAATGACAGTATCGACATGATCACTTTAGCCTTGAGCTGGGATTTCAATACGCTATAAAAGGGACATTTTCATTTCGGCTCGATAGATCGGCTATGCTAATTTTGCATTTTGACCCTGATTATGCTATATTTACATTAACGGATAATATTATTTACGGAGTTGGCTGTGAACATACAAGAAAATTTCATCTTGGCAAAGCTAAAAAGAGCTCGGCTTGATATGGGCTTATCAGGTGATCAGGTTGCAAAAAAAGTTGGCAAATCAGACAACTCTTTCATCTCAAGACTGGAAAATGGAAAACTAAAATTAAATATCGACATTATCAATAGGCTCTGTGATGTATATCAACTAAATCCAGCCACATTATTTTCAACCTCCACCACTGAGAAAACCGCGGTTGATTATAAACATACAGGTTTTTTAGAAAATTTGGCCTATCGTAGCCATTCAGGTGAAATCACTGAAACAATAAAAAAACGAATAAAACCAATACTTCCTACACTAAGAAAAATTGGCAAGGTCATGAAACGCATCGGAGAAGCCCCCACTACTTTAACTGATTTTTTCTCGCTCCCGCCTGAACTAATCGACCCTTCTTCACTCGAAAGCGCTAAA
>DAOUQR010000012.1 GCA_030625525.1 Pseudomonadota bacterium
GTCGTCAACGAGCAATGCACACAAATTAAATCACAGTCTTGCAGTGTTTCTAATGAGCAACTTGAAAAAGTAGAGTCAAGCTGAGCTTTGGGTGGATCGTAAGAATGTAAATTTGCATCCAGGTGTTTTAAACGCTCAAAGACTGTCATTCCAACAGGCCCAAAACCAATGATGCCAATATTAATTGTTTTATCACAGGGTAATTTTTTAGCTAAACGCAATCGTGCAATACATGCAATCACATAATCAGCGACAGAGATGGCGTTACACCCTGGCGCGACAGTCCAAGTGATCTCATTTTTAGCCAACCACTCGTTATCAAAATGCTCGTAACCGCTGGTTGGGCAACCAACAAATTTGACGGATGAGCCAGACAATAATGCCTCATCAACTTTCGTTACGGATCGAACGAATAAAACATCAGCCGCTTTAATATTTTTCTGAGTAATTAAATGACTGGGCAGTGCCTGACAATCAAAATGATCGCCCAATAGCTCAGGCACTAACGGAATATTTTCATCATAGATTAGGGTAGGGCTGACCTTCATTCACCGCAAACCAAAGAAGGATGCAATCAGTCCAAAAACTAAAAACACAGACGGCACCAACACCTTGCGTAACAAGCCACTAAAAATAAGCACAACTAAAATAATCAAACCATAAGGTTCGACTCGAGAAAGTAACAGTGCCATTTTAGGCGGCAATAGACTGGAGAGAATACGGCTACCATCTAACGGCGGGATCGGAATCAAATTCAAAATCATCAACATTAAGTTAATCAAAATCCCAGCCGTTCCCATTAACATAAGCAGCAAGGTAAAATTATGCGATGGCCCGCCAGTAAGTTGCGCCACTTTAGCAATAGCGCCCCATCCAAATGCCATGACTAAATTGGTCGCCGGACCCGCAATAGCGACGAGCGCCATATCCCGACGCGGTGACTTTAAGTTAGTCCAAGTGACAGGAACGGGTTTAGCCCACCCAAATGCAAATTGAAAACCACTCGCGACTAATAAAACCAAGGGAACAACAATCGTACCAATCGGGTCAATATGTTTAACGGGATTTAGCGTCAGTCGACCTAACCTTTTTGCCGTCGGATCACCGAGTTTAAACGCCACATAACCATGAGCAACTTCATGAACGGTGATTGCAAACAATAAGGGCAGCGCCCAAATAGCAATTTGTTGGATAATATTCATATGTTGCATGGCGCAGTTCTCTCTGTTTATTCAAGTTATTTAACGCGATTCGCTTTTGTCTTTTACCTGTCGACCATGACACGGAGGTGAATCGCTAATCTGATGTTCACGCTGCCATTCTTCTGGCGTGAAAGCATGAATACTAATCGCATGCACGGGGTTGTTAATGAGTGCTTGAATAGCGCCATACACGAGTTGATGCCGTTGAACCAACCGCTTATCGACAAATGCATCACTCACTATAATGAGTTTGAAATGCATTTCAGATCCCTCAGGCACATTATGCATGTGACTCTCATTAATCACATCAAGATGACTTGGCTTAAGCTGCGTGTTTAATAAATCAGTTATTTGCTGTTGAATAGGACCCATGAAAAAGCTCTCCGATAAAAAGCGGTAATACTATCACAGATACCAGCCGTCTAGAATCTTGGGTTTTTAAGTACAACACCCGGGATGAAATAATTTAAAAACAAAATCGGATGTTGACTTAAGGACTAATAATGTTATTATTTTGCAATCTTTTGTTTTTTATCCTATCATTACCGGTAAGAGTAATACCAAGGTGAAAACGATGAAAATCACGAGCAAAGGGCAAGTAACGATTCCTCAAGAAATACGGGAAGAATTTGGACTTTTACCTAATACTGAAGTCGACTTTAAAGTGAAGCGAGGTCAGGTAGTTTTGGTTAAAACCATCAATGAAAACAAACGCGGTAAAAATTTGATTAACAAAATGCGGGGCAAAGGCACGGTTAATATGACAACAGAAGAAATCATGACCTTAACAAGGAACAAAGATGATATTGATTGATAGTAATATACTCATTGATATCTTTACTGAAGATGATAAGTGGTTCGATTGGTCTGCAAACAAAGTTGCAGAACTTAGTCAATTTCATCAATTTGTATTAAATCCAATGATTCTTGCTGAGATATCGATGAGCTTTAAAAATATAGAAGATTTAATAATGGCACTTCCTTCGGAAAATTTCATGCATGAATCAATTCCGCTTGAAGCGGCATTTTTAGCTGGAAAATGTTTCTTAAACTATAGAAAGAGAGGGGGTGCCAAAACATCTCCACTACCAGATTTTTTTATTGGTGCACATGCTGCTGTTTCGAACTATGAACTCATTACGCGTGATGTAAGTCGCTATCGAACTTATTTTCCAAGCGTTAGTTTAATTTATCCTGAAAACTAAGATGACATTGCTTGCCACCTAATGCAATTCGTGTGTTTTTAATAACTTACGTCTGAATGTGACCATAATTGTCACTTTTAAACCTGAAACTTTCATTTAGAGATCACCTAAAATAACACGGCATATAAACATATTTCCATAAAATACATGAGCTTATAGATTAACGTCCAAACTTGGCCCATCCCTTGCAACAAAGTTACCCGTCATACAACTAAATCAGGAGAGACACAATGCGTCAACATCAAAAAGGTTTTACATTAATCGAATTAATGATCGTCGTAGCTATCGTTGGTATCTTGGCAGCACTCGCCATTCCAGCCTATCAAGATTACACCGTACGAGCGCGTGTTGCAGAAATTATGAATATTGCTGCGAAAGATAAAACGACGGTTTCTGAATATTATGTATCTCAAGGTACAATGCCAGCGTCAGCTTCTGCTGCAGGTGTGAGCATCGATGCATCACAAAGTACGTATATTTCTACAATTACGTATGCACGTGATGGTGGTAATCCCAATATTGGTGCGGTGACTTATGCGGTTAACGGAACTACTTTAGGCGGTGGTGCAACGGGTAACGTGGTATTCACTGGAACAGGCACAGCAGGTACAGGTGTTTCTTGGGCATGTACAGCAAGTACATTACAAGATAAGTTCTTACCAGCGATCTGTCGTAACTAAGACTGACTTAACTCCAATGATGACCGGCGCCTTTGAGCGCCGGTTTTTTTTGATCCAATTTTATCAGGCGCTCAATTTAAATTTGCGTTTTAATTTTTTAGGAACAGCGACATTATTCAGTTCAACATATTGCGGTAAGCCATTCTTGTAAGGCGGATAGGCTTCACCTTTGATCAAGGGTTGCAGATATTGACGACAAGCCTCGGTAATGCCAAAGCCATCGGCCGTAATAAAATTACGTGGCATGGCTTTTTCAATATTGGCAACATCCGCTAATTTTGCTTCACCGATTGACCAACGATAAGGTTTATTGCTTTTGCGCACGATAATCGGCATAACCGCATTTTTACCTTTAACGGCCATGTTGACTGCCGCTTTGCCAAGGGCATACGCTTGTTTGAGATCAGTTTCTGATGCGATATGACGAGCAGAACGCTGTAAATAATCAGACAGCGCCCAGTGGTATTTGTAGCCTAATTCACTTTTGATCAGGTTAGAAATCACCGGTGCGGCCCCACCTAATTGCTTGTGACCAAAGGCATCGAGAATACCAGCGTCCGCAACAAATTTTCCATCCGGATGGCGCAAGCCTTCTGAAACAACAATCGCGCAGAAACCAAATTTCTTCACACAACGATTAACGCGTTTCAGAAATTTTTCGCGATTAAACGCAATTTCAGGAAATAAAATAATATGGGGGGCATCACCCGCTTTTTCAGCCGCCAATCCACCTGAGGCCGCAATCCAACCCGCGTGACGACCCATCACTTCCATGACGAATATTTTGGTGGACGTTCGGGCCATTGATTTCACATCCAAACCGGCTTCACGGATGGACACAGCAACGTATTTTGCAACCGATCCAAATCCCGGGCAGTTATCAGTCAGAGGCAGATCATTATCAACCGTTTTAGGAATACCAATGCAACGGAGCGGGTGACCTAGCTTTGCACTGAGCTGTGAAACTTTATTCGCCGTATCCATCGAATCACCGCCACCATTATAAAAGAAGTAGCCAATATTATGCGCTTCAAACACCTCGATCAGGCGCTCATATTCAGCACGATTTTCTTCAAAGCTTTTTAACTTATAACGACACGTACCAAATGCACCGGCGGGCGTATACATCAAAGCGGCAATATTTTTTTTCGACTCTTTACTGGTATCAATTAAATCTTCATGAAGTGCACCAAGGATCCCATCACGGCCAGCATACACTTTAATTTTATGCTCGCGCGCAGTTTCAATCACACCACAAGCACTGGCATTGATGACGGCGGTAACACCACCAGATTGAGCATAAAAGGCATTGGGTTGTTTCGTTTTTTTCATGTGTCAGGCTCCAAATCAGATTGAGGGCGATCATACACCTTTTGGTGTCAGATATTCAATGTGACACGGATGTTGAGTGTGGGTAGCAGCCTTTTAATTTCGTATAATTATGAATGAAAAAATGGCGTGTGACCCCATTCATAGAGTTGTGATAGATTTAAAATGCGTTTGCCGCTATCATTCGGTTCACACTATTTAGTTTAATCGCATCTAACATGAAACATCTGTTTAAAACTGCTCTGGGTATCTGCCTATTTCAAAAAGGCCCTGAAGATTTGCCGTATTCACTGACGGCTTTAATCATGGCATTTTCGGCGAATGCATTGTTGACCATTTTCCAATTCAGCATACAAAAACCGGTGTCGGATGCTTTATGGCAGGGTTTATTGATCGTTTTACTGACGATGTTTTATTGTTATTTGATTCTGTTTTTAAGAGGACGAGGTGAGCGCTTTGTGCAAACCGCTATGGCCTTGATGCTTACCGGCTTTATGTTGTCATTGCTGTTAATGCCCATCGTTTTTATTAACCCTATCTTTCAGCCAGTGGTTTTACCGAATTTTCTTAAGCTGATTTTAAGTGTATTGGTGATTGCTTGGTTGCTACTTTTGCAAATTTGGTCGGTGCTTGTGTATTCTCATATTTTTCGTCGTTCACTTGATCTTGCCTTTTTCTACGGCCTCTTAATCACATTAGGTCTCGTCGGTATAGAAATCATTGTGGTGACAAAATTAAATTTTTAAGTTTTAACAAGGTTTTATTATGAAAATTCATATTTTAGGTATTTGCGGTACGTTCATGGCAGGAATCGCGCTCATCGCAAAACAAGCTGGCTTTGAAGTCACGGGTTCAGATCAACATGTCTATCCACCGATGAGTACCTTGTTGAATACGCATGGCATTGAAATACTAGAAGGCTATGATCCAAAACGTCTTGATCCCGAGCCTGATATCGTGATCATCGGCAATGCAATGAAACGAGGCAACGCTGCAGTAGAGTATGTATTAAATCGTAAAATACCTTATATATCAGGTCCGCAATGGTTAGCCGAACATGTTTTACATGATCGTTGGGTGATTGCAGTTGCAGGCACGCATGGCAAAACAACCACAACAAGTATGATTGCTTGGATTTTAGAAAGCGTTGGTTTAAATCCTGGTTTTTTAATCGGTGGGCAGCCGAATAATTTTAATGAATCTGCTCGACTAGGCGACTCACCTTTTTTTGTTATTGAAGCCGATGAATATGATACGGCATTTTTTGATAAGCGATCGAAGTTCCTTCACTATCGTCCATCAACCGCGATTTTAAATAATTTAGAATTCGATCACGCCGATATTTTTGCGGATTTGAATGCGATTCAACAGCAATTTCATTTTCTCGTTCGAACGATTCCGAGCAATGGTTTAATTATTCATCCAACGACAGATGCAAATCTTGATAACGTGCTTGAGCGCGGATGCTGGACACCGAAACAAACGCTTGGATTGGCTTTAGGTGATTGGAGCGTTGTTGATATGAAACCCGACGGCAGCCTCTTTACCGTGTGTCACAAACAAAAACCAATAGGCACCGTCACGTGGTCGATGTTGGGCGAGCATAATGTATTAAACGGATTAGCGGCTATCGCAGCAGCGCATCACGCCGGTGTTAAAATCATTGATGCGATCAACGCTCTAAATACATTCAGCGGTGTTAAACGACGTTTAGAAATCCGCGGAACGGTAAATGACATTACAGTCTACGACGACTTCGCTCATCACCCCACTGCAATAAAAACCACCCTGAATGGCCTTCGTAAAAAAGTAGGTTCTGAAAAAATACACGCAATTTTAGAATTTGCATCCAACACAATGAAAACAGGCGTGCATGGTGACACGGTGATTGATGCCCTAAATGAAGCGGATCAAATCTATTGTTTAAAACCCGAAAGCGATGGGCAATTGCAATCGATTTTAGAAAAAGCCAATCAACAAATAACTCTGTTCGATAACGTTGATGAAATTGTTATTCAAGTTGCTGAACAAACAAAACCTAACGAACATGTGTTAGTTATGTCAAATAAAAGCTTTGCGGGTATTCATGAAAAGCTATTGGCAGCACTGTAAATGTTTCTTCAGGTGCAATGAGCATAGCTATTGTATCAAACCACGAAAACCAGCTGAATCAGAGTCGTTTTTGCTTCGCTCATTTTCTTTTTTAGCATCTGCCTTGCCCGTGCTTTGATTGAACCATCCATCATTCTCATTCTTGAAAAATTTAAATGGAATGAGGTTATCGGCATCGCTACTTAACTTAGTTGTTTCTTGTACTGAATAGCTCAACTCAATCCTATTTTTGAAAGTCGAGTCTTTAGCTAAAGAAATAAGATCTCGAGGCGTTGGTATGTGTGGGAGCTTGGCTGCGATAGCTTTTTTCCTGGCAATCAAATAATCGTGGGTGAAACGTTTAGCAAGATCCCTTTCAAAACCTTGCTCGATGACTAACTCAATGAGTTCTTCTTCAGGGTAATCAGGAACTGTGATTATTTCGCAGCGATTGGCGAAGGCTTTGGATTCTTTTTTCCGCCCTTGATATCGAATGCCGGTGCTAGCACTTTTCACAGGATTTTGAGTCCCGATGATCATAAATCCGGGTGTGTCCGCGGCCTTGTTTTGTAGATCTGTACCGCTTAATAAGGTATTCAATAAGCGTTCTATTTCAGCGGGATAAACGTTGATTTCGTCAATGATCACCACAGCACCCTCATGGAATGCTTTGGTGAGTTTTTGGGGTAAATCTAAAATGTCAGCTGCGGATAGATGGTAGTGTTTAATCTTCTGTGCTGTTAATAAAGCCTTCGCCATCAGGCTTTTTCCGATACCGGAATCACCTTCTAAGATGCAAGCATTTTTCCCTTTGTCGAATAACTTAGGATCATTTAATTTTAACTGTCTTATTTCTAAATGTTTTAGCAGGGTTTGCAAGATGGGTTTTCTTGACTTGGTAACAGTGAAGCCCTGTTCTTTTAAGTCAATGTCATTCAGATCTATTTGAGCGACTTTTAATTCCAATAAGGTTTGTTGAATGTCACGAGGAGTGCCATTTAACTGATCTATATTTAAATGAATATCGAGATCTAATGCTTCACATAAGGGATCTATCACACGTTGTTGGATATACCAGTCTGGCAGCGGTTCAAACTTTTCTGCCATGACGTGGCGTTCCCATAGTGGGTGTACTTGCCGACCTTTGTAGCTGGGTGGATTACCCGCCCAAAGAATTTTGTGCTCAGGCGAGAGAGGGTGCCATTTCTTTTTATATAATATACCGGGTGTTGGGTTATATATTCCTTCCAGCAAAGCTAATACAGACTTATCTAATAAATTGGCTTCGTCTATGAATAATATTTTGATGCCAGGGGTTTCGTCATTGAGCCAGGCTTCTATATTGTCTAAGCCCATGTGGCCGTTTATGTTGTTTTGTTTGAATAATTTTTTAGTGACTAAATGACTCTTGCCCGAAGCAGTGGGGCCTACCATAAATAGGCCGGGTTGATGATAAAGGATCTGAGTGATTTTTTCTAAACGCTGCAGATCAAATTTATCGGGATCTTTGTGATCGATGCTACCTGTAAAGTCTGGATTAGGATCACGGATTAAGCTCAAATGTTGCATCGCAGTTTCATGTTCCATGTTACTGCGTTGTAACGTGCGTTGTTGACTGAAGCTAAGATTGTCTTTTTTAATGTATGTCTGCTCGCTTCGGTGTGCGATGTATGGCAATGTATTTTTATTTTCAGACACAATGCTTAGTCGCACTTCAGGTTCAAACTTTTCACCATTGATCCAAAGATAAGGCTGTTTGCAAAACAAGGTGGCGAGTGCAGATTCGACTTCCAGAGAGAGTTCTCCTTTAAGCACGACATGTTTATATTGCTTTAGTAAGGGAATGAGCGCACCTTCATGGAAAGGAAATTCAATCCCATCTTTCGTTTCTTCAAAACCAATGTTACCCAGTAAATCACTGATTTGCGTATCTGGATCAACGGAAATAATAACGGTATTGTCATCCGCTAATTCATGAACGCTATGATCGTGATCATCCGTGATGATGATTTGGTGCGGATGCTTCGTTTCTGTCAGAATAGGTTTTACATTGGTGGCATCAATATAAGACAGTTTGCACCGATGTTCTTTGGCTTTTATTTGAAGCTCAGCCCATTGTCCCGCAGTGAGTTCGGCTGTTAATAAGGCGGTGAGCGTTGTATCTTGATATTGCTCTAAAAACCCAGAGGGCTGTTCTAGGAAATTGTTTTCACTATGATAACGCTCGAAAAAATCATGAAAGGTCGATGGGTTTAATACAACGTCCCAGTCCGTATCTTTAGCGAAAGGTATATCTTTTTTACCCTGTTTGTAGTCCGCGGTCTTTATACTAAACTGCACCTCGTCTGGGATCGTGTGGCTCGTGCCATTCGCTTCATAACAACGTGCATGCACGAGTTGTCGGAAAAACACATCGAATTCACGATCCTCTGGTGGGTTAACAAAGGTGATGTTGGTAAAACCTTTTTTTAAGGCGGCAGTTAGTTCGCCAAGCGCATACGAGATCCCACTCTCTGTAAACTTTAATTTACCCACCATTTTGGAATGCCAGGCATAACTGTCAAAAAGATTAATTTCTTTTTCTTTGCCCTTAATGCTTTTGGTTTCAGGGGTGTTCCAGTCTTGATTAAATGTAGTCACCAAGCCAAAGCGCGAATAAAAATCAGGTCCATAATCCGTGTGAGTGCATTGTGGTATTAGCGTTATGATGCGGACACCATCTGGAATACTATGTTCTGCGATCCGGCGTTGTTGATCGAGCATGCTGTTATAGCCGATATGCTCGGCACGAAATTGCGCTTGATTCACAATTAATGTATCGCCAGGTTTTGCATTGTCTAAAAACGAGACCAAAGCGCTATCTTCGATACGATAAGTGCCCTTGCCAGCAACCAAGTTTTTATAACTGACATCGTCTAGGCTATCTAAATAAAATGAGTGCTTTGAGTCTTTATGGCAGGCTGATCGCAGATGATCAACAATATTATCTGATTGTTTCATCTGCTCATAACAAATTAATGTATTTGCCGCGTTTTGTTGCGTTAACCAGTCAACATAATCTGTGTCATTGTTTTTGTTAGCGGGACAAGGTGTGATGAGTTCAGGGAATAGTGAGGGTTTTGACTTTGGTGTGTCCACAGATCCATTTAAGGGTAATGTTTTATCGGTGGATTTTTGTGAGGCTACTTCACTCACGAGATCTTTCACCTTTACCTCACCCGGGAAGCCACCCAAATCCATCTGATACCATTTGCCTTCATATTGCACTTCACAAAAGTCATGACAATCGTTTTTAATTAATCGAACAGGTATTCCCACAGCCTTAGCGACTTCAAAAAAAGCTGTAGCACGATGACGGCAGCTACCTTTTCGTTCTTTAATAAAAGCATTAATACGCTGATAATAAGGGCTGCTATTTTTTGCGCCCTCCAGTGTGCCGGGCTTAAATTTTTTGAAATATTGTCGTAGTAAAATAATTCGTTCGTCAGGATTGACTTGATTTAAAAGTGCAAGCGCTGATTGTGATGCGTTTTTATCTAACTTTCCTGAGTCATCAAATCTAAATGACGAAAAAGCTGAGACATCTATGTGATCTAATTGAGTGGTTTCAAAGTCATAATAATTAGCAAGATTAGGTGTGTCAAAGACAAACTGAACTGTTTGTCGGCCGCAAGGCTTATTCGCGCGAACGTAGTATAAGGCTTCATTTTCATTGTAACCCAGTGTGACATCGACATCACATTGCAATGCTTTAATATCATCATAGGCTGTTAGCGATGGTAATGCTTGCCATTCTTCATTTAACTCAACTTCAAAAACCCCATAATGACTTTGAGGTCGAGATGCAAATAACTGTTTAGCATTTGCAGTCTTTGCAACGTTTTTAATAATTATATTAGGAGCATCGGATGTTTTTGTAGAGCTAAGCACTTGTAAACGATAATGCGAATAATCTTCAGCCAAAGGCCCTAGGAAATATTGAGTAACCTGGTGAGTTGAATTGCTTTCCTTTGTATCACAATCAATCTTTTCTTTTGTTTTGTTAGTGAAAGATGGTTTAGCTGACGCTGGGGCCTTAGATGCGTGTTT
>DAOUQR010000130.1 GCA_030625525.1 Pseudomonadota bacterium
ATCAGTTGGGCGTTTACCAATTTGACTGGTATCGCTTTGAGTAACTGTTCCTGTAAGTCTTTGTGCTCGCTCTTTTGATTCGACACGTTGAGCGGTGCCGGGTCCAACAACAGCAAAACTAGCTTGAACACTCACTGCTAATATTATAAAACTCACCCACTTTTTCATGACACTACTCCTGTTTGCAGATCATTGGCTGGATTTCTTGTCTTAGCCAATTCTTTATCTCGTCGTTTATCCGCCCATTGCAATGAGTCTGTGCGATATTCAAAACCAATTCCAATCTCTTGACGTTTGAATCTGTAGACATCAATAGTCGATCGATTTTTTGCATAACCTGCATAGGTTTTAAACCACCAATTTTTGGCGACATTCCAATCCCAACCGATTAATATTTGCTGGAATCGCTCACGACGTTTTTCATTTACAAAAGAAGGATTATTTTTATCAAACCACGAATTGCGATCGACAAAATTCAAATAGAGTTGATGACCTTTAACAAAATTCCATTGCGCGAAAATTCGATAACCTACAAAAGCTCGTCCATTATAAGCAAATTGACCTTGGGTGGCTTGGGTGTCACCCCCAAATAAATTTACTTCAAAATAATAATGATGATCGGGATTGAAGTGCTGCCAAATGAACGTACCAAAACCTTGTTGCTGATTAAGGCTCTTGGTATTGGGATACGTGAGTGAGCCATATTCAAAGGATAAACCCATGGTATTGCGGTTGCTAAATCGATGCAAAATTTCAGGCGCAACAGAAATCGCGCGCAGTAAGTTTTGGCTCTGTAAATCGAGCGCTTGTACACGGATCGGCAACTTAAGCACATCGTTATCATTACGGATCAAAAAACCCGTGCTCGCGTAATAATTACCTAAATCAAACGGCGTATTTCTTAGATAGTCAGAGTAACTTGCAAATAAAGTCGCAAAGTAAGTCACTTTATCTTTTAATAATCCGCTCAATTCTAAGGGTTTGATCACATCAATAACGGCACCGACACGTGCAAAGTCACTCGGTATTTGAACTCCCAGTGGACCGGATGATGCGAGATTGATATTTTTGAGCGAAATTTCAGGTGGAATAAATAAATCCGTAATGGTCGGATCGGATGTCGCACTATTCACATTGGTGTCATGCCCGACCGATGAGTTGAAACGCAATTGAATCACGCTGGTTTTAGGTCGATCACCCGAGAGCGCTAATTTGTGGAGTTTGATTCGCGCTTGGAACGCTTCGATATTTTTGCGAACCCGTGCCGGTGGATTTTTACTGAGAACTAATTTCACTTCCGCTTCAGCCGCAGGCAATTGATTTTGTGAATAACGAACCAGGGCTAACTGTAAATGCGCTAAATAATTCGTTGGCTGTAGAATCAATACTCGCTCATAGGCAAACGCCGCTTTACCTAAATGATTGGTATTTAAAGCTGCCTCACCATAGAGCATATCAAATGAAGGAGTACCCTCATGTTCAGACAGCATTGATTCACCCAAGGTATAAGCCTCTGGATAGTGCTTTTGGCTAACAAGATTTTTTAGTTTGGTAAGTTGAGTCGTCTCGGCGAAATTCAGGGGTGAGCAAAAGAAGGCACATAAGCAAATCACTGCGAGAGTGCGTTTCAGAAAACTGTTAAATCCGTCCATAGATACGTCATATTGTTATTGGTAATAATAAGTAAGAACACTAATCGATTGCGTTAATTCTGTAAAGGAATAATAGGGTCAGAGCTGAGACCGGCCCTCTGCATTACTGGAATTAAATTGACTCTATTCGCCAAAGATTACAGTGGTGGTGTCTCCAGTGATCAAGATGGCCTTCCGTTGGAAAGGATATATAGAGGCCACTATCGCAAAGGTGTTTCGGATGCCCGGGATCTTCGGAGGTGAGTTTTGCAAGATAGCTCCCACGTGTTGTGCAACGCCGATACACATGCCACCCCACTCTGGGTGATGTCATGCTTGTTCGTTGTGTGTCATAGCAAATATAATAACGGAGCTTTGGCGGGTTGGTTTTAGCGTTGGTAAGCGTCACGCTGACGATACTCATACAGAAAGACAGTGTCACAATCATTATTAATGGGATTTTTTTCATTTTATACTACTCCTGACTTCGTGCTGACAGTAAATCCAGGTTCTTGTTTACATTATAGACAATAACGGGGAGTTTTGCTGTGGATCCCGCGGGATGACGAGCTTGGATTAAAAAACTGGTCCAAAATCTGCATAGATTCTCTAAATAGAAATAAACACAAGGTCTGGAAGCATGATGTCATTCTTAAACAGCAAGCGGATCGTGATTGTAGTCTTTGCGTTATTGAGCTCCCTACTCTTGCCTCACGTCACATTGGCTTCCAAGCCCATTGGCAAAGTGATCATCAGCTCCGGTCTGTTTCAAGGGAAAGTAGGTTCTCAAGAGAAACGTCGATTGAAAAGGCGCTCGCCCATTTTCGAACGCGACACATTGACCACTGATGCTAAAGGGTACGGACAAGTCAGATTGTTGGATGGCACCTTGATCACAATCAAACCCAAAACTGTTTATCGAATTGATTCCTATGTCTATAAAAAAGGCCAGGCTAATAACAAACATAAAGCATCTATCTTCGAAGGCGGTGCGCGCACTCTGACCGGGCTTATCAAAAAAGTTAAACCGCGCGATATTTCTCTGACAACACGTGTCGGTATTTTGGGTGTGCGGGGTACGGAGTTCGATGCTCAGTATTTGAATAAAGACCTCAAGCTCAACGTCAGTGGTGGTGTGGGTGAATTTACAAACCAATCCGGCTCATATCTCATCGGTGATGGTCAAACCAGTAACTCTGTGTTGATTGGCTCACCCACATCCAAACCGATTATTTTATCCGTCGGTGAAGCCGTTGCCGCGTTTAATGTTGAAGGGATCGAAAATCAGTATTTATCATTAATTGGCTTAAATGAAGCTCTGAATTCAGCAGCGTTGCGTCAAGCAGATTTTGAAATTGCGAACTTAATAACAAGTGTTAATGAAGGTATTGCGGATTTGTTTCCAAACACCCCCCCGAATTGGACGAGTGTACAGATCGCCTCAGCGCAACGTACGCTGAGAGAAGATGCTTGGTCAACGGCGCTGACCCAACAAGGCTTAGCTGTGCTCAATAGTGATCCGGCGATTATGTTGATACAAAATGGTGGCGTTATTCCTGGTGGCGGTGGTGCTATTCAAGTTCCACAATTTACGGATGCATTCCCACGTTGGTCAAGTAGAGCTGAAATTGCTACTGAAAATTTCTTTGCAGAACCTGGGCGCGCGACGGATGTTGGAAATGGTGATCCTATTTTTTATACTCAATTTGAAGCGATCTTTTCAGAAGAAATGGCTGCCTTTGTAATATTGCCCTCAGCCTATATTGATCCCAATCCAACATCACGAGGTATCACGACTAAAGGATTAACGACAGCCGATCGCTTTGGCACGATATCACATTTATCAGGTGCACCCATTTATTGGGGACGTTGGAATAATGTCACCGGTCCATTTTATGAATATTTAACTCAAAACGAAACCCTCGTAAATCCATTAGGATTCTCTGAAATAGACGCGGCATATCAGTGGATCACTTTCATGCCGACATCATTAAATGCCTTACGCGCGGTGCGTGGTACCCGTCAATACACGCAGACGCAGTTTTCTTTTGGGAATGCCTTTTATGGTCAACCGATCGCTGGTGCTGTCGGCCCACTACTCGACACCTTGCCTTCAGATGCGATCACCAGCATGACGAGTAATTTTACACTGGACTTTGGGTCGCAAGGTTTAGGCTTAGGTTTTCCATCAGGGTCAATGACGATCAATACTTCAGATGGATCGCAATGGTTATTTAGATTTGAACCCGGTGACGGTTATCAGGGAGGAAGTAACGGCTTTGAGAATATCGCCGGTTCAGGCGGCACGCTCACTCGCCCCAATGGACAACCTTTTGGTGGTGATACTTTTCGAATTATGAATGGTAATACCTTTAGTGCGCACTCACGAGTGTGTGGTCCACACTGTCCGGCCGCTGGATTTGCTGGAACGATTATTGGGATACGTACCGATGACGGCGTCACCCCACTACCTGATGAGGCGACGATCACAGGAACATTTGTATTGACCACGCAGTAGCGTGGTCATAAAAATAAGTTAACTGAACGCTAATTGACAAGCTTGCATCAATACAGCTGGGAAAAGCCCAAGTACAAGTAAAGCCAAACCATTGACTGACATCACAGCTTGCATGTCGACGGGAACCGATAAAACACAAGTATCGGTTGGCGCTTCAAAATACATTGTTTTAACAATACGAATATAATAAAACGCACCCACGATTGCGAAGAACATGGCGTAAACCGCTAACCAGACCATATGAATATCCATTAAAGCTTTAAGCACTAATAATTTTGCAAAAAAGCCAACAGTTGGCGGAACGCCCGCTAATGAAAACA
>DAOUQR010000293.1 GCA_030625525.1 Pseudomonadota bacterium
AATCGAATATGATGGTTCGGGTGATGTGACCGCCTATGGTTTAACGAAAGATTTGAAATCACTGACCTTAAATACGCGCGGGAAAGTCGTTCTAAAAGGTCGCCCGGGTATTACGACTTTGAATCTTAACGGCTCAGCTAATGTTACGATTCATAATTTACACACACGTCATTTGACGGTTTATTCCCAAGGTACGGATCATGTCACCATTACAGGCGTTGTTGGATTGGATCACCTCGAATATGGTGGTCACTCATGGTTAAGTTTACGTTGGGCTGATGCGCCACACCTCAAAGTGATTGGCTTTGATGATGGCTATGCGCAAATTGCAGGTAAAGTCCAAGTGCTGGTCGCTGAAGTTCATGGTGATGCACAATTGAATGCAGAATATTTACGGGCGAGCAAAACCTTTGTGGAAACCACGAACCATGCTCGCGCAGATATTAACGCGATTGATGTTCAAACGACGCGTGCCAAAGGGCGTAGTAATATTTACTATCACAATACGCCGCTATCTAAGAATGACTACATGCGCGATTATGCCAGTGTCATCGATGCGCAAGCGATACGCTAAAGGAAGCCTCCATGAAAAAGATCTTATTCATACTCGTTTCAAGTGTTTTAGTGTTGAGTGCGTGTGATAGTTACCACCGTAAAACAGTGACGATCCACCCTGCTTGGGTGACACCACGTCCGACCCCCGTATTGGCTAATCCAGGGAAAACACTGCAGAAATATAACTCTAATCATGAGCTCGCCGATCGACATGCCATTATTCGACGCCTGCAATTGGAAGGTGTGCAAGTGTTAACGCATGGTGAAAATATGCGGATTATTCTCGAGAGTGACCAAATGTTTGTGCCTGACAGCTCGCGTTTTCGTGGTGGGCAATTTATGCCATTAGGTGATGTTTTAGCCTTGATTCGACTCTGTAATATTGGGCGTCCGATTATTGTCACTGGGTACACTGATAATGTGGGCCCTACCGAACGCAATTTAGAATTATCCCGTTTACAAGCCAATGCTGTATTGGCGTATCTTTGGTCGCATGGTGATATTCCGTTAGGTCAGCTTCGTGCTCATGGCAATGGTCGTTGGTTTAGTGTGGCTGATAATGAAACGGTTTATGGCAGTACGTGGAATCGTCGCGTTGAAATTCAATTTCCGGCATTTGGTGCTTGATTGAAAGGGGTCAGATCTCAGACCTGACCCCACTCTTCTTATCTCAGATCATTTTCCCACAGCACAGGGTTCTCACGTTCAATCGCTGTATTTACCAGACCATTATAATGCTCCTCGACGGTATTACGTTTAATCTTTTGCGTCGGCGTCATCATTTGATTTTCAACTGTCCAGGGTTCATTCACGATAATGATGTGACTGAGCTTTTCCCAATTGGTTAAGTTGGGATTAATGCGGTTGAAGTCATGAAGCAACTTTTCTTCGACAAACCCTTTTTGTTTTTGTTGGCCACCTTCTGACAAATTCACCAGCAAAACGGTATGTGGAAGATTCGCGCCAATTAAACAGACTTGGTCAATATTATTATTTGCTGCGAAGCGATGTTCAATCGGAACAGGGATAACATATTCACCTTTTTGTGTTTTAAACTTTTCTTTTACGCGACCGGTGATGCTGACAAAGCCATTGTCATCAATCGTTGCGATATCGCCTGTGCGTAAAAAGCCATCCTCGGTGAGGGCCTTTTTTGTTTTGTCCGGATCTTTATAATAGCCTGACATAGTTGCAGGTGAGCGGGCGAGTAATTCATTGTTTTCGGGAGCAATTTTTAATTCTACACCCGGTCGTGCCTTACCCACACTACCCATTTTATAATTATCATGCGTGGCCAGTGTGGTGTAAGCAAAGTTCTCACTCATGCCATAACCTTCATGGATTTGGATCCCCAATTTAGTAAAAAACTCAAGGGTTGATCGAGGTATCGGTGCTGCGCCCGATACATTGAAAGCACAGTTGTGTAAACCCAGGGCTTTTTGAATTTTTTTCTTGATCAGGTTTTTAATCAGTGGAATTTTTAATAGTATGTCCATCTTTTTTTGTGGGAGCTTTTCTAAAATTTTCATTTGAAATAAGACCCAGATCCTCGGCACACCAAAAAATAACGTGGGTGACACTTCCTGGAGATTATGTGCAAATGATTCCAGCGATTCAGCAAATGATATGTCGCAATCGACTTCAGGTAAGCAACTACCTAGCTCAATACCCAAACGCTCTGCAACGTGGGCAAGCGGTAAATAAGAAAAATAATGATTTCTGTTTGGGAGATTAAAGCTCTCGATTTCTTGTG
>DAOUQR010000136.1 GCA_030625525.1 Pseudomonadota bacterium
CAGTGATTTTGATTACTCACCGTATTTTGAAATTATCAAATATCCTTTCTTTGAATTGGGTGCACACACGGTTTATCGCAATCTGCCTTGGAATGACGAATTAGTCAGTAGTGAAGCTGAGATTCCTGAAAACAATGATCAGGAGCCATCACTTCCAAAAGAAAAAGGTCAAGATCAAGATGATGATCAATTTGCTGCGTCTAGCTCAAATGCCTAACTCCAGCAATTCTCAATTTGAAAATTGCTGGCCTAACTCGCATCTTCAGGTGTAATGGGTATATAATCGCGTATTAATTTATCTTGCGGAACCTTATTCATGAATGAATCAGTAGAAAAACCTCGTCATTTTATTCGTCAAATTATCGAAAATGACATTGAATCGGGTAAACATGGCGGCAAAATCATTACGCGTTTTCCACCAGAGCCTAATGGCTACTTACACGTAGGACATGCCAAATCGATTTGTTTGAACTTTAGTTTGGCTAAAGAATACAACGGTGTCTGTCATTTACGATTTGACGATACAAACCCGATCAAAGAAGAACAAGAATACGTTGAGGCCATTAAAGAAGATGTGCAATGGCTAGGCTTTGACTGGGGTGAGCATTTATTTCATGCCTCTGATTATTACGACAAACTTTATAATTTTGCGCGTGAATTAATTCAAAAAGGCTTGGCTTATGTAGATGGCGCTTCGCCCGAACAAATTCGCGAATGCCGAGGCACCTTAACTGAACCAGGTAAACCAACGCCCGATAGAGAACGAACTATCGAAGACAGCCTCGATTTATTCCAACGCATGAAAGATGGCGAATTTAAAGACGGCAAGTATATCCTTCGCGCAAAAATCGATATGACCTCGGGCAATATCAATCTGCGTGACCCGATTATCTATCGCATTCGTCATGTCACTCATCAACGCACCGGTGATCAATGGTGCATTTATCCCATGTATGATTTCGCACACAGCTTGTCGGATGCACTCGAAGGTATAACGCATTCCTTATGTACCTTAGAATTTCAAGATCACCGACCACTTTATGATTGGTGCGTTGAACATTGCGATACCCCCGAAACACCACAACAAATTGAATTTGCTCGATTGAATCTATCCCACACCATCACCAGTAAACGCAAACTCAAACAATTGGTCGATGAAAACCACGTCAACGGCTGGGATGATCCACGCCTGCCGACCATTAAAGGCTTGCGTCACCGAGGTTATCCTGCAGCAGCCATTCGACATTTTTGCGAGACAATCGGCATTTCAAAAAGTAAGTCAATCATTGATATGTCAGTCCTAGAAGAATGTGTTCGCACGGAGTTAAATCAAACGACCCCTCGTGGCATGTGCGTATTAAAGCCCTTAAAAATCGTCATTGACAATTATCCCGAAGACAAAGAGGAATGGTTCACCGTTGCAAAGCACCCTCAAGATGAAACCATGGGTCAGCGCGAAGTGCCTTTTAACCGTGAAATTTATATCGAACAAGATGATTTTATGGAAGAACCGGTTAAGAAATTTTTTCGCTTAGCCCCGGGTAAAGAAGTCCGCTTACGTGGATCATATGTAATTAAGTGTGAAGACGTTATCAAAAATCCTCAAACAGGCGAAGTCACTGAACTACACTGTAGTTATGATCCCGATACACTGGGTAAAAAACCAGAAGGCCGAAAAGTTAAAGGCGTTATTCATTGGGTCTCAGCTAAACACGCAAAGACCGCTGAAATTCGTCTGTATGATCGCTTGTTTACAGTAGAAAACCCCGCCGCTGAAGATGACTTCACTCAGTTTTTAAATCCAAATTCATTAACAATCATCAAGAATGCCTTAGTCGAACCCAGCTTAGCTGATGCAGACAAGGGCCTGGCTTATCAATTCGAACGACTCGGGTATTTCTGTCGTGATATCAAAACTGACGCACTGGTATTTGATCGTGTAGTTAGCCTGCGAGATACTTGGAAATAAGACCTGGGATCAGGCCTGACCCCACTTGGCTATCGAGCGACTCCCTTTAACTGCCGAATCTAGGTTTAATGTTTACGCGCTAAAAACAAGCCATCGGCCAGTGGCAATAAAAAAGGATCGACTCGCTCATCGTTTTTAATGATCTCGTTGGTCTCGCGGATCCCATTCACTTGATTCCGTTGATTATCAAGATCGATCACCGCCCCCTCTTTAAACGCATTATCGAGAATAAGTAATCCGCCCGAGCGAAGCAGTGTCAGGCACTTTTCATAATAAAGAGGGCTATTTTGTTTATCGGCATCGATAAAAGCGAGATCATAAGTCTCAGCTTGACCGTCGGCAATAATGGCATCCAAAGTATCTAATGCTGGCGCTAAACGTAGATCAATTTTATGGGCCACTTCGGCTTTTTCCCAGTAGCGTTTTGCGATGCCCGTCCATTCTTCATTAATATCACAGGCGGTGATTTGCCCTTCAGGTGGCAGCGCCAATGCCATCGATAAACTGCTATAACCCGTGAAAACGCCCAGCTCGATAATTTTTTTCGCATTCATCAGTTTAACTAACATTTGCATAAACTGCCCCTGCTCAGGACAAATCTGCATCTCAGCCATCGTGTGTGTCGATGTTTCTTCACGCAATTGACGTAAAACATCCGGCTCCCGTAACGTATGCTCAAGCACATACTGATACAGTGCATCATTGAGAAATACGGTTTTATTCGTCATCGCCACGCCTCTTTAAATTTAACAATCATCGTAGCACAATCACTGATATTGGGATATATTATGCAGCTTGTAACGATAGGAGTCCCTCACCATGCCATCATTTGATATCGTATCTGAAGTCGATAAACATGAATTAACCAATGCCGTTGATCAAGCCTCGCGTGAAATCACGAATCGTTTTGATTTTAAAGGATTAGATGTCTCTTACCAGCTCACTGACGAAGAAGTCACTATGCGCGGGCCCAGTGATTTTCAAGTCAGCCAAATGCTAGATATTTTACAATCGAAATTAATCAAACGCGACATTGATGTGCGTTGCATGGATATTGGCGAGGTCGAAGAAAACCTCAGTGAAGCACGTCAAGTCATTAAAATAAAACAAGGGCTTGATAAAGAAGACGCTAAAAAAGTCATTAAATTCATCAAAGAAAAAAAACTGAAAGTACAGACCAGCATTCAAGGTGAACAAGTCCGTGTCACCGGTAAAAAGCGCGATGATTTACAAACCGTTATTGCTGCATTGCGTGAAGAAAAGCTGCCGTTGCCATTACAATATATTAACTTCCGCGATTAGCGATTAGTGTTCGAATTGGAGGCGCTAAAATAGTGCCTCTTCTCACTATTTAACCGCGCAGTTCACGTCGCAAAATTTTACCAATGGGTGTTTTAGGTAAGTCATCACGGAACTCAATGAGTTTTGGCACTTTATATCCCGTCAAAGACTTACGACAATGCGCAATAATTTGATCTTGCGTAAGCTCAGGGTTACTCGTCACGATATACGCTTTTACCGCCTCACCACTCACACCATTCGGAATACCAATCACACCCGCCTCAACCACATCTGGATGTTTGACGAGAATATTTTCAACTTCATTCGGATACACGTTAAAACCTGAAACCAAAATCATATCTTTTTTACGATCAACGATATAAACGAAGCCTTCATCATCCACCTGCGCAATGTCACCGGTACGTAACCAACCATCATGTGACAAAACTTTCTGTGTTTCATCCGGACGATTCCAATAACCTTGCATCACTTGTGGGCCACGCACACACAGTTCACCCGGCTCGTTGAGTGCTAACTCGTTATCGTCTTCATCACGAATCGAGATCTCTGTTGACGGCAAGGGCAAGCCAATGCTGCCATTGTAAGCTTTAATATTAACGGGATTAATCGTAACAACCGGGCTGGTTTCAGTTAAACCATAGCCTTCAATTAGTGGGGTACCCGTTACATCTTGCCATTTTTCTGCCACATATTGTTGAACCGCCATCCCACCACCTAAACCAAATTTTAGTTTAGAAAAATCAACCTCCAAAAATTCTTCATTGTGGATCAATGCATTGAAAAGCGTATTCACCCCACTGATGATGGTAAAACCTGAGTCTTTAATTTCTTTAACAAAGTGGGGAATGTCACGTGGATTGGTAATGAGAATATTTTTCGAGCCAATTTTGGTGCACAAGAGTAAGTTCGCGGTTAAAGAAAAGATATGATAAAGCGGCAGTGGCGTCACAAAAATGTCTTCACCGATCGTTAATCGAGGCTCGGCCATTGCGTAGGATTGTTCAATATTTGCGATCATATTACGGTGCGTCAATACAGCACCCTTAGCGACGCCGGTAGTACCGCCTGTATATTGTAAAAAAGCGATATCTTGACTGCTAATGTCCACC
>DAOUQR010000222.1 GCA_030625525.1 Pseudomonadota bacterium
TATCGTATGCAAAAAATATAAAATAAACTTTTAAAAAAAACTTTCCCTGAAATGCGATAATATAGTAAAGTTTTTTAATTGATATTTTATGAGATAGTGTTTTATGGTCGTTTTTGGACGACATTAAAACGGTCCTTATACGAAAGCTTATATTTAACCCGGTTGTAATCTATGTATAAATACCCTCAATTAAAAGGCTCGTTACTTAGCAAGCAGCCTAACTATGTTAACTTGTCCTTTGAGGAATTCGATCAACCTGGCGCTAAAAATCCTGTTCGGCCATTGTTTGAAAAGAAAGAGTATGTGACTGCGGCTAATATGATACAAATCTATATTAATGCCAACAAACATCGTCTCAAACCCCATGAGAGACAAACTTTGCACTTCCATCGGGCTCAATGCTACGCTTTTAATAAAGAATATTCACAGGCGATTAAGGCGTTCAAGTCAGCAATTAATTCTCAGCAACCTAAAGATTCGCCGGTGGATATGAATGCGTATATTCATGCAACAATTGCTTTTCTTGAGAGTGATCCTGAACAACTGAAATATTATCGTGATGTGATTGCAAAAGGTAAAACAATTAAGCTTAGTGAATCAATCGAAATCGTGGCCAACCTTCATGAGGTTAATACATTTTTAGCGAACATCGACTGCCATTATTCAGAAGCTTATACAACTGCACAACAAACGAAAGAAGAATCGATATCGAGTTCGAGTTCGAGAAAAAAGATGTAGCCACCAAAATGCTTTTTGCTAATGTCAGTTGGATCGGCATGTAAACGGCCCCGAAGTTGACGGTTGAATTAGCAAGTCATGGATCGTATTTTTATAGTATGTTTTTTATGCTGAGCTTCCAAGAAAATCAGGAATTATTCGCCTCATAAACTCATCAAAAAGCGGAACAGTAAAAGCCATCTTTCCATGTGTTGGGCTATAGATCATCCCCTTTTTTATTAGCTTAGCCCTGACAGGTCCGAGACTTGATAGTTTAGAGCCTAAAACATCGGCGACTTCGCTTGTTCGCTGCGGCTTAGCACCGAGCTCAGCCATAGCACGAAGATAATTTTTTTCAGATGGCGTTAGTCGATTAAACCTGACACGGAAAAAATTCTCATCAAGTCTTTGGATAACTTCGGAGGTCGCGTTTTTAATCAACTTAAGGTCGATTGGTGTTTTATCAGCGCGATTCCAAGCTTGATAGCCCCACTCCTGTAAAAAATAAGGGTAGCCCTCTGTTAATCGATAAATTTCATCTACAGCGTCTGTCGTAAATTTGATCCCAACTTCATTCACTGGATCCTGCAAGGCTTTCATCGCATCTTCTTTCGAAAGTGGTCCAATTGTTGGGAATTGGAATAAACGTTCGGCATATAATTTTGATTCACCGGCTAAAGCAGGCAATATTGGTAAACCAGCTCCGATGAACACCAATGGAAGTTGACGCTGTTGCATTTTGTGCATTGCCATGATCAATGCGCTGATTTCGTTGATCGAAAGATACTGTACTTCATCTATTAAGATGGCAACCGCTGTTTTCTTTTCTAATGCAGCTTCTGCAACCGCTAACAATAAATTTGGTAAATCTTCTTCAATATCTCCGCTATCGGCAGTACCTCGTTCTGGTTCAATATCCAAACCAAATTCAAACTCTCCAACTTTTACTTTGACGGTATTAACGAAGCCTTTGAGTATAGCAAGAGCACGTTTAGCTTTATAACCAGCATTCGCCGTTCTATCCAAAGAAAAAAGTAGTTGGCGTAAAGGTAGCGCAAGTAGGGCTGCTAATGATTTTTTCTCATGGGCTTCGGTCAAAATGGTCTTATATTCCATTTGCTCTGCTTCACTTTGAATTTTGTTCAGGAGCACAGTTTTACCAACACCGCGTAAACCGGTTAACAATATGCTTTTATCGGATCGTTTTTCTTTGATCCGCGCAAGCAGGATCCTTGCATGATCTAAAATTGGATCACGACCAACAAGCTCCGGAGGTGGAGAGCCAGCACCAGGAGAAAATGGGTTCTTTATTGGATCCATAATTTGATGTCCATATTTGAATTTATATAAAGATATACCTATTTATAACCAATATCAAGTATAACCCGGTATATATTGATATATTTCTTGCTTTACATTTGAACAGTGGTTTGGTAAAGTATGCACTAATTGGTATTACGGACGGTGATCAATCGGTCTTAAAACGGATGGTGCCAATGGGCCCTAATATGTGTATGTGCGAAGCACAAAGGGACAGCACAATAATGAAATGTTGTTCTCTTTTTGAACGCAGCCCCAGTAGATGATTGGCGTTTTAGCCTCCTTTGCTGGTTTACTCTATTACGGATAGACAAGGGTGGTCTCTACCATGAAAAACATAATTTACAGCTTAAGTTTACTTCTATTTTTTACCATCGCTGTCGCCAATCCAAAATTTATTGCATTACGCGCTGAAACCATCACGTTGCCTAACCCACCTAATACACAGCTTAAGAAACCTACGGTTATGCTAAAGCGTGTCAAATTAACTAAGAACATTCAATCTCGTCTCAAAACAAGGTTGCATGAATTGGCAAAACCCGTTAATCAGCAGCCGACATCGAGTCTACCCAGCTTCGTCAATCTAGGAATGAATGGGATCCCCATTCTTGATCAAGGTGAATATCCCACCTGTGTTACATTCGCAGCCACTGCTGCAATCGATGCGGCCCTGGGTAAAGGTGATTATGTTAGTCAATTATGCCTTTTAAAATTAGGGCATGCACTGAGTCAAAACAGTTATATGGGTAATCTCTGGGATGGAAGTCAAGCAGATTATGTGCTTTCATTAATTCGCCAATACGGGATAATATCAAACTCGGCAAGATTGCAGGGAGCGTGTGGTGTTGTTAAAGAATATCCTACGAACCCAGAGCATTATAATAGTCCCGCCTATAATGAATTGCTTTCACCGGCCAACTATCACAAATATAGTCAACCCATTTTTAATAATAGTACGACTCCCATCAAGCTCACCTACAGAAAATTATTTTCATTACCGGATGATTACGACAATTCAGACACGAATGGTGGCGGTCATGTTATCGTGATAGGAAATGATGAAACAAGTTATGTATCACCAGCACAAGCATTCAAGTTAGTTAAAACT
>DAOUQR010000007.1 GCA_030625525.1 Pseudomonadota bacterium
GCTGTCATTGGAGCGATATTCGCACTCAGACAAGTGATATTACATATTGTACAGGGCTCCGAACACTATGGTTCGGCTTTTTTGGGTTTACACTTATATACCTGGGCCTTTATTGTTTTTTATGTTGCGATTTTTGGTATCAGTGTCATGTTATTGCTTGATAAATATTTTGTGTTTTCAAAAATACAACAGCGTTGTTCCTTCGTGAGTTATTGTTTAATTGCATTGCTCATCGGTGTTGCTTTGTTTAACACCTTGGGAACGTTTGCGCTCTGTGGTTTTCATACAATGTGCATTCCGTTCCCTAGCAAATATTTATTATTCAGTTAACATCATTCAATGAAATCGTGACTTGCAAACCTTGAGGCTTACGGTTCATTAAATAAATATCACCGCCACAGGCATGTATAATATCGCGGGTGACAGCCAAGCCAAGACCGCTGCCGGCATTCACAGGAGTACGGGCGGTATCCACGCGATAAAATGGCAGGAAAACTTTATCCATATCATCTTCGGGTATGCCAGGACCTTGATCGATCACTTTAATTTCAAAATGATTGTTTTTTCTTTCTAAATAAACATCGGCCTGTTTTCCATATTTAACGGCATTTTCAATAATATTAGTGAAAGCACGTTTCAATGCATGTAAGCGTCCATAATAAATGATGCGATCATCTGAGCTGTGATAGCTAACTGGAAATCCGGCGTCTTTCATGTCATCTGTAATACTGTCTAGTAATGCGTTTAGATCAAAGTTTTCTGCTTTTTCGTTTTTAATGTGGTCGCGCGCAAAGGCTAATATGGAGTTAATCATATTTTCCATGTCATCTATATCTGACATCATTTTTGTTTGGAGTGTTTTGTCTGTGACGGATTCCAAGCGTAGTTTTAAGCGTGTAATCGGGCTTCGAAGATCATGCGATATTGCTGCGAGCATTTGTGTGCGATTATGCATGATGGCTTTGAGCTTTGCGATCATGTCGTTGAAGGCCGTCACCCCCTCTCGCATAACTTTGGGGCCAACGATGGCGAGTGGTGGTGCATCGATATCATTTGCAAAACGTTTTGCGCCCGCGCTAAAGACGATCATGGGTGAGGCTAACAATCGCGAGATCATGTAACAGAGTCCGATGAGTGCGGCTATTAATGCAATAAAAATAAACCAGACACCTATTTGCTGATGAAATCCCGGTGGTGGGACGGCTACAATTCTCAGCCATTTTTTATCGCTCAATTGTATGCTTATTCGAACAAAACGCTTTTGTTTTTTTAAGTAATGGTTAATCGCGATCGGATCAAACGCATGTGCATTATATCCATGACGAAAAGGACGCGGACTAATAAATAAACGCAGGCCACGTTTTAATTTTATTTTTTTAATGTTTTGTTCAAGTTGATCGGAGTTAGCGCTTTTCGCTTTTTTAATTAACTGGATAATCTCACGATTGCGTTTTGCAGGGCGAACACGGTCATGTTGAGCTCTAAATAAAAGACTGAAACTATACACAGATGCTAAATGCAAAATGACAAAACAGACAAACACATATAAAAACGTTTGCTTAGGCAAATTAAACGTTAACCCGTTTAGTATTTTCATGATTCAACCTTTTCTACTTCTGGTTTAAATTGATAACCACCGCCGCGAATGGTGAGAATGATTTGTGGTTTTTTGGGATCGTTTTCGAGTTTTTTTCGCAGTCGTGCAACTTGCACATCGACACTTCGATCAAAGGGTCCCGCTTCTCGACCAGTGGTTAAATCCATTAATTGATCACGTGTCATAACTCGCCCGGCATTTTCGACAAACGCTAACAACAATTCATACTCGCCGTTACTTAAGGGGATGGTGATTTTTTCAGGGGATATCAGTTGATGTTTTTTTAAATCCAATTCCCAATTTAAAAATCTTAAGTTCGGCATATGACCGATGTGAGAACGATTACGTTGTACGCCTAATTGCCCGGTTGAGCGTCGTAATAAGGATTTGATTCTTGCTAATAATTCGCGAGAACTAAAAGGCTTACATAAATAATCATCTGCTCCGACTTCTAAACCAATGATACGATCGGCTTCTTCAGACACTGCACTTAACATAATTATAGACACATCCGATTCTTCGCGTAGCTTTCGACACAATGAAAGACCATCTTCGCCTGGCAACATGACATCGAGTATCACCAAATCAATGTGGTTGTCTCGCATTTTTCGTTTCATTGTATGTCCATCATGCGCAATGATGACTTGATAATCGTACTGAGATAAATACGCTTGAACTAATTCGCCAATTTGCGGATCATCATCAACGATTAATATTTTGATTTTACGTGTCATTTGAGTTTACTCACTTTATTTCAACTTCGTTACAAAATGCGCTGAGAAAGCAACTTTGGAGTAACAAACGCCTGCCATACTGAAGGTGACTTGATTGATTTGTTGTTAAGTAGTCATTCAGTCAATTGAGCACCGCGAGCCGCTATTGTACTGTTTTTCGATGTGTGATTGTACAATAGCGGCACTTTAATCTCTAGCTGTTTGGAGTCATTTATGAAACATAAAACACTGGCCATTATTGGCTTAACCGCGGGTTTAGCTTTTGCATGTAGTTCTGCTTTAGCGAATCCACAAGCAAATCAAACCCTGTTTACGCCTAAGCACTCCGGTCACAGAATGCATCAAGGGTTTAAATCCATGCATAAACGTCATCGCAAGCCTGTGACTTTAACTTGGCATCGTGCGTTGAATTCAAATAAACATTTAAGCAAGCAAGATGCAAAAGTACTGACACAAGCCGCTATCATTTTATATGGTAATAAGAATACGCAGATCACTGATATTACCGCGGGTAAAGGTAAAAAAGGTCGGGATGTGTATTTTATTAATTTAAAAAACCCACAATCTGATAGCATTCAAAAAATCATCATGAACGCCGCGAATGGGCGGATGCACGCAGTTAAGTAGTTCCGACTGTGGGGCACTTTGGCGACAGCACTTCGGGGAGTGATGTCGCTGAGGCGTTTTTAAATTAACTGAATCAATTAATGTCAAAATCGTACTCGATTGTAAGCGGGGCATGATCGGAAAAGCGTTCGTTTTTGTAGATTTCTGCGGCCTTTATTTTTCCTTTTAAACCGGGTGTCACGACGTGATAATCGATACGCCATCCAACGTTGTTTGCCCAAGCTTGTCCGCGATTAGACCACCAGGTGTATTGGTGAGCTTCGCTGTTGATTTCTCGAAATGCATCGACGTATCCCATGGGTCCGAATAATTGATCCAACCATTCGCGTTCTTCGGGAAGGCAGCCGGAATTTTTTTGATTGCTACGCCAATTTTTAATATCAATTTCTTTGTGTACGATGTTTAAATCGCCGCATACAATGATTTCACGGTTGCTCGCTTTTAATTTTTCAAGATGCGTGCTGAATTGATCGAGGAATTGGTATTTAACCACTTGACGTTCTTCTTTGCTTGAGCCGGAAGGTAAGTACAAAGAAATGACGCTGAGGTTCTCGAAATCGGCTTGGATGTATCGACCTTCGTAATCGGCGAGCTCCCAACCAAAGCCTCGGGTGATTTTTTTAGGTTCGTGTCGACTATAGATCGCAACACCACTATAGCCTTTTTTTTGAGCGTCGAAGTAATAGCAGTGGTAGCCTTCCGGGCAAAAGATTGCGTCAGTTAGCTGGTGTTCTTGCGCTTTGGTTTCTTGTAAGCAAACAAAATCCGCGTTTTCTTTTTTTAGCCAGTCGAAGACACCTTTTCTAGCGGCAGCTCGGACACCATTGCAATTGAGAGAGATCACTTTCATTTTTTTTCCTAATTAAGGAATATGGGGCCAGTATACTTGAAGTCTATCGACTCTTCATCTACCCTCTTGCGAGCAAACTAAATGTGTGAACCGTAATATTACGCGGCTGCAATTTAGCCTCTACGCAAAGGTTAATATTTTTGGAGATTCTTTGGGATCAGGTCTCAGAGCTGACCCCCACCCAGTTTATATTTTTAAGGATTATTTTATGAAAAACAACGTCGAAAACTTTATTGAACTTTGTATTGAAAACCAAGTGTTGCGATTTGGTGAGTTTACTCTGAAATCTGGACGAATAAGCCCTTACTTTTTTAATGCTGGCTTGTTTCATTCAGGCGTGGCATTGCAACAACTCGGACGATTTTATGCGGATGCCATTATTGAATCAGGCGTAGAGTTTGATGTGTTGTTTGGACCTGCTTATAAAGGCATTCCGTTGGCAACAGCCACTGGCATTGCGCTGGCCGAACATTATCAACGAGATATTCCTGTTACATTTAATCGCAAAGAAGCAAAAGACCATGGTGAAGGTGGCGTTTTAATCGGTGCGCCCTTGCAAGGAAAAATTCTCGTGATTGATGATGTGATCACAGCAGGAACAGCCTTTCGACAATCGCAACAATTAATTGCAGAGGCAGGGGCAGAAGTGTGCGGTGTTGTAATAGCCATGAATCGCCAAGAACGCGGACTGGGTGGAAAATCTGCACTCGAAGAAATCAGTGATGAATTTTCTATTCCGGTTGTTAGCATTATTCAGTTAGACGATATTATCAGTTATTTACACCAACAAGCGGATACACAATTTTTAGCCGCCATTGAAAAATATCGCGAAGAATTTGGCGTTGAACTTTAATCATCGATCAAAAGTCAGATAATTCCAGTGACGGATCTAGCAACTTTAATTGCACCCGCATCGCCTCTTGAATTCTTCCCAGTGCGGCTTCGCTCTCTGCTTCAAATCGCATCACTAAACATGGGGTTGTGTTCGATGCTCGAACTAGCCCCCAGCCATCCGGGTATTCCACTCGCAACCCATCAATTCGAATGAGTTCTGCGCCGGGAAATTCGGCTTTTTCACAGAGTTGTTGCATGAGTAAAAATTTCTTTTCATCGCCAATGTGAATTTTTATTTCCGGCGTGTTGATGCTATCAGGGATCGTTTCAAATAATTCAGTGACCGTTTGATTTTGTCCAGCAATGATTTCACAAAAACGTGCGGCAGCATAAATTCCATCATCGAAACCATACCAGCGGTGTTTAAAAAAGATGTGGCCACTCATTTCGCCAGCCAGCGCTGCATTCGTTTCTAACATTTTTGCTTTGATCAGCGAATGTCCGGTTTTGGCCATTATCGGTTTTCCGCCGGCTTGTTGGATTGCATCGCCTAAATGTTTTGTACATTTCACATCGTAAACAATCGTTGATTGTGGATCGTCTTTTAAAACAGCTTGTGAAAATAAAATCATTTGTCGGTCTGGCCAAATAATTTCACCTGTATTACTGATAACACCTAATCTGTCTGCGTCTCCGTCAAACGCTAATCCAAAGTCTGCTTTTTCCTCAATAACTTTGTTTTGTAGATCCACACAATTTTTAGGATCACTGGGATCCGGGTGGTGATTTGGAAAGTTGCCATCAATCTCACAATACAATTCAATGACGTCACATCCTAACAAACGAAATAATTGCGGTGCGATTTCGCCGGCAATCCCGTTACCACTATCGATAACAATTTTTAATTTTTTAGGTAGGTGTACGTCAGACGTTATACGTTCTAAATATTTAGACGTAATATCTTCCTGTGTTAAACATCCCTGCCCTTGATGAAGATCTTTTGCGAGGATGCGCTGATAAAGTGTTTGGATTTTATCTTGAGCTAATGTCTTTCCAGCGATCACCATTTTCAAACCATTATATTCACTTGGGTTATGACTACCGGTTAACACCACGCCGGATTGTGTTTTAGTCATGTGTGTTGCGAAATATAAAACCGCGGTCGGAACGCGTCCGATATCGATAACATCAATGCCTGTTGTTAATAAACCATTGATGAGTGCTTCGCTTAATTCAGGCCCCGATAATCGACCGTCACGGGCAACACAAATCGATGTTTGTTTTGCATCGAGGGCTTCACTGCCTATCGCTTGCCCTAATTGATAAACTACGTCAGCCGTTAAATGCGTATCGACAACGCCACGAATATCATACGCTCGAAAAATTTCTTTGGGTAACATATTAATTCCTACCTGATGATCCAAAACCGCCTGTGCCGCGTTCAGTTTCTTGAAATTCGTCAACGACTTCAAACTTTGCTTGTATGACTGGGACGATCATCAATTGTGCGATTCGATCACCTGGATTAATGGTGAAATGATCGTTGCCGCGATTCCACATAGAAACCATGAGTTCGCCTTGGTAATCAGAATCGATTAAGCCGACTAAGTTTCCTAAAACAATGCCGTGTTTATGGCCGAGTCCTGAGCGCGGTAAAATGGTTGCCGCGTAATTTGGATCTTGTATGTAGATTGCCATACCGGTTTTAATGAGTTCGGTTTGTCCGGGTTCTAATTGAAGGGGAGAGTCCATGCAGGCGCGAAGATCTAAACCGGCCGATCCGTCCGTTACGTAAGTTGGCAAAGGGATTTCTTTACCAATTTTTTCGTTTAAAATTTTTAATTGAATAATCTGTTCCACGTTTTCACCTCAGTTTTCTTTCGCTATCATTTCTATAATTTTTTTCGCTAAAAGTTTTTTACTCATTAACGGCATGGCTTCTTGATATTCTTCTGAAAGAATCGTCACTTCATTCGAATCAACATCAAAGCCAGAATCTTTTCGGCCAATGTCATTCGCAATAATCAAATCCATACCTTTATTCACTAACTTGTTTTTAGCCGCCGCGATTATATCATTTGTTTCGGCTGCAAAACCAACAATAAAGGGTTTGTTTTTTAATGCCGATACATTTTTTATAATATCGGGATTACGTATTAACTCCAATGTTAAAGTATCGTTCGTTTTTTTAATTTTTTTCGTTTGTATTTCGCTCGGTCGATAATCGGCAACGGCTGCGCTGCCGATGAAAATATCACAATCTTCCACATGCTCTAAAACACGCGCGTTCATTTCAACAGCAGTTTCAATATTAATACGTTCTACTTTATTAGGTGTGTCTAAGACTGTAGGACCAGCAATGAGTGTAACAAAAGCGCCTGCCTCGACGGCGGCTTCAGCTAATGCAAAACCCATTTTTCCACTACTATAATTTGTTAAGTAACGAACAGGATCTAGCGCTTCGCGCGTTGGACCGGCCGTGATGACCACACGTTTACCCGCTAACAAGTCATTTGCGAAAATGCCTTCAATTGAATCCACCAAATCAGGCACATCTAACATACGTCCATAACCGGTTTCACCACAAGCTTGGTGCCCTGCGGCAGGTCCTAGAACATGAATGTTGCGATCAGCCAATTGACTGAGATTTTGTTGTGTCACAGTGTTATGCCACATTTGATGATTCATGGCCGGCGCAACCGCTATCGGTGCATCTGTAGCTAAACACAGTGTCGAAAGCAAATGCCCGGCCCGACCTTGAGCCAAGTCCGCAATAAAATCCGCTGTCGCTGGAGCTACTAAAATTAAATCAGCCCAACGAGCCAATTCGATATGCCCCATACCGGCTTCAGCGGCTGAATCAAATAAATCATCACGCACCGCTCTTCCAGACAAGGCTTGAAACGTTAAAGGGGTAATAAACTCTTTAGCCGCTTCAGTCATCACAACTTGAACCGTTGCACCCGTATCTTGTAAACGCCGCAGTAATTCTGCTGATTTATAAGCAGCAATTCCGCCTGTGACACCGAGGATAATATGTTTGTTCAGTTTTTTCATCGCGCGATTATACCGAAAATCGCTGGTAAGATCTTTATCTTTGAAAAACTTAACCCGCATCGCTGCTAAATTTTTATCCTCTGCTATACTGCTGCGTCCAACGGATGAAAGGATGCATCCCATGTCTATAAAAAACTGGCCTGACTCAGTCAAGCCTCGCGAACGCTTGCTAAAAAATGGTGCCGAACAACTCTCTGATGCGGAATTATTAGCGATTGTGTTCGGTAGCGGTAACTGCCAACAATCCGTGATTGAACTCGCGCATGCAGCTTTAAAAACATTTAATAATCTAGGTGATTTATTACACGCCAAGCACCGAGAATTTTGTCAGATCCCGGGAATTGGCACCGCAAAATTCACAACGCTCAAAGCGGCAGTGGAACTGTATCAGCGAAGTTTGCGCACTAAGTTAGAAGAACGCTCGGTGTTTGATAATCGCCAAGCAACGATCGACTACCTAAAGGGAAAACTGGCCCATCAAGAACGCGAAGTCTTTGCCGTCTTATTCCTAGATAAACAACTCTGTCTTATTCAATATGAAGAACTGTTTTATGGAACCATTGACGCAGCCGTGGTTCACCCGCGAATTGTCGTGCAAAAGTCTCTCGAGTATAACGCCACAGCGATTATCTTGGCGCACAACCATCCAAGCGGAAATGCATTGCCGAGTGAAGCAGACATTCAACTCACTCATGCGCTGAAAAAAAGCCTGAACTTGATGGATATCCAACTGCTTGATCATCTCATTATCACCCAAACAGAGACCCAATACATTTGATAAAATTATTCTGTAACCCACGCACATATTGATTGCATAGCAACTCGAACTTGGTTACAATGTGCTCAGATTTAGCAGTAACATATCCATGGAGTTTATGATGTTTAGAAAAAAAGAGACAAACCAAGCATTTGTTGATGCCTGTAAAAAAATTGAAGAGAATGAAAATTATCGTCCCAATATCAGCAATAAAGAAATGTTGAAGCTTGCATGTGGAAATAACAAGGAACCAACGTATAGTGTTATAGCTATCTACCCGGCGACTAAAGACTTCAAATACCCTGAGGGTGGACGTATCTACTTAATGAAATTAATCGCTACAAATTCCTGTGATATTGACGACTATTATGCTATTCACGTGAACTCTTTAGGTAAAACATCAATACACAAACAAACCAGTGCAAAAGCTGGATATTTCAAAACCCCGATAAAATATCTCTGTATCGATAAATTTCTGGCTAAGGGCGAGGCTAAAAACACTGAACCAACAGGGCCTTAAATAACAAAGCACACGAAGGCGCATTATCTATTTTTCTTAGCCGATATTCCCAAAAAACTTGATCTGCGCTGGTGGCTATGGTATAAATCGCGCCTCTTTGTCACCGCACTATACAAAATTTACACAATCTGGAGTGATGTCATGTCTCGAGTCTGCCAAGTAACTGGCAAGCGACCAATGTCTGGTAACAATGTGTCGCACGCAAATAACAAATCAAAACGTCGGTTTTTGCCTAATATACATACCCGTAAATTCTGGGTAGAAGAAGAAAATCGTTTTGTCAAATTAACCGTTAGCGGTAAAGGCTTACGTATCATCGATAAAAAAGGCATTAAAGTTGTCTTAGATGAATTACGTGCCAACGGCGAACAGGTTTAAGGAGTAAAATACCATGGCTTCTAAAAAGAATATGATATTTAAATTAGTCTCTACAGCCGGTACGGGTTATTTCTATACCAGCTCGAAGAATGCGGCTAACAAGCAAAACAAAATTGAAAAAAACATGTATGACCCAGTTGCTGGAAAACATGTACTGTTCAAAGAAGAAAAGATTAAATAAATTTACTTATTCAATCTGATAGTTAAAAACCCAGACTTGTTCTGGGTTTTTTTATGCCCCCCGTAATTACATTTTAAAATTTGATATAACCACTTGAATTCTCCGGCAAGATCCTAATTTATAGACTATGCTTAAAGCAACAATAAGAGAGGGGCACACTTATGAAAGCATCATTGCAACTCAATTTGGGGCAGCAACTTACGCTTACGCCTCAACTTCAACAAGCGATCCGTTTACTGCAACTATCGACACTGGATCTCAATCATGAAATCCAAGAATTTGCTGAAGCAAACCCGATGGTTGATGTTGAAGAGGCAGACGAATCCACACCTAATTTTTCACAATCCACGACGCTAAATACGGGAAACGCCCCAATTAGTCGTGGTGGCGAAATGCCAAATTACGAAAACATGCTGTCAACCACTGAAAGCTTACAAGACCATTTAATCTGGCAAATGGGCTTAACCCCGATGAGTGATATCGACCAACTCATCGCAACGACTATTATCGATACGATTAACGACGATGGCTTAGTGACATCCTCAATGGAAGACATTCAAGCCGCATTACCTAAAGCAGAAAATTTAGAACCCATTGGAACAGATGAAATCGAAGCCGTATTACATCGCATTCAACGCTTTGATCCAATTGGTTGTGGTGCGCGTACGATTGGAGAATGCTTAGACGTACAGTTGAGCCAGCTTCCTGAAAATACGCCAGGCTTAAGAAACGCTAGACGCATTGTTAATAAATATATCGACTTTTTAGGCAACCGTAATTACACCCAGCTCATGCGTAAAATGAAAATCAAACAAAGTGATTTATCCATCGCATTATCACTCATTCAAACATTGAATCCACGCCCTGGCTCACTCATCGACAGTCAAAAAACTGAGTACATTATTCCGGACGCCCTCGTTAAAAAAATCGACGGCCACTGGAAGGTTCAACTAAATCAAACAGCAACGCCAAAAATAAAAATCAACCAACAGTATGCCGGCTTGATTCAACGTGCGGATAAAAGCCCTGACAACACATTCTTACGCACCAACCTGCAAGATGCACGTTGGTTTATCAAAAGCATACAAAGCCGCCATGACACCTTACTGCGTGTTGCAAAATGCATCGTTGAACATCAACAAGAATTCCTAGAGCATGGCGAAGAATCCATGAAGCCTTTAATACTACATGACGTCGCAGATGCCTTGGAATTACATGAATCGACCATCTCTCGTGTAACAACGCAAAAGTATTTGCATACACCGCGAGGGGTCTTTGAATTGAAGTACTTTTTTTCAAGCCATGTGAGCACTCGAACAGGCGGTGAATGTTCATCCACAGCGATTCGCGCGGTCATTAAAAAATTAGTGGCTGCAGAAAACACGTCTAAACCCTTAAGTGATAATAAGATAGCACAACTGTTAGGCAAACAAGGAGTCAAGGTTGCAAGGCGCACGATTGCGAAGTATCGTGAGGCGTTGAGTATCCCACCTTCAAATGAACGCAAAACAATTACGTATTAATAACCCAGGAGTCTAAATATGAATATAACGTTTACCGGCCATAATACCGATGTTACCAACGCTCTGCGTCAATTTACCGAAGATAAGTTCGATCGATTGGAACGTCATTATGATCGCATCACAGCTATCAATGTAACGTTCAATGTTGAACACCTAAGTCAGATTGCTGAGGCAACTATCTTGGTGGCAAAAGGGGAGCTACATGCCCGCTCTGAGTCTGAAGATATGTATGCGTCTATCGACACTTTAGTCGATAAATTAGACCGTCAATTGATCAAACACAAAGAAAAGCAAAAATCGCACCGCGGTAATTTAGACATAGAAAGTTAAACCTCACGATTGGGGTCAGGCCTGATGCCTGACCCCAAACTAAAAAAAACACTTGCAATGACAAATTCACCGGCGTTAGAATACGCGCCCTTGTTAAAAAGCTGTATTTAAACAGACCTTTTTATGATTGACATTTACCCGTTCCACGCCAGGCAAACACACCCAGCCATCCATCGCACCCAGCAAAGTTATGCTTTTTGGCATATACTTAGATCAATGACTTATAAAAGAGAATGCTTTGCAGTCTAATACCACGCAACTACATGGCGTCTTTTTAGATGTGCTCGGACTCGGCGTTGTACTCACCGGTCAGAGTGGCGTAGGTAAAAGCGAATTAGCACTCGGTTTGATCAATCGCAGCCATCCGCTCATTGCTGATGATGTGGTTGTCATAACAAAAAATCAACATGGAAGATTGATTGGAAACTGTCCTGATGTCTTACAAGATTTCTTGGAAGTCAGAGGGCTCGGTATTTTGAACATTCGAGCAATGTTTGGTGATACAGCAATTAAACTGAAAAAGCAGCTTCAGTTAATTATTCACTTAAAAACCTTGAAACAATCAGAATATCAACAAATTGACCGATTACATGGATTGCATCGTCAACTTTGTATATTGGGGGTCAACATACCCGAAGTCAGTATTCCTGTCGCACCAGGCCGCCATCTAGCGGTTTTAGTTGAAGGCGCAGTGCGAAATCAAATGCTGAGAACAACTGGGTATGAGGCCGTGAAAGACTTTAAACAGCGCCAAAAGGCTGTTATCTTAGAGGCTTGTAATGAGACTTAGAGCTAGAAAACCAATGAGCGTAAATGTGATGTTAATCACGCATGGTGATGTCGGTAATGCACTGATTGACGCCGTATCGTCAACGTT
>DAOUQR010000218.1 GCA_030625525.1 Pseudomonadota bacterium
TGATCTCAATTTCTCTTCCTATAGCGCTATTTTTTGCGATGTAAGCCGTTTGATGCAATAACCATTTTGTCAAGCTTTCTCCATTTAAATGCCCACCATTGAATTCCTTGAGCAAGTACTGATGAACTCCGTGCCTGCTGAATTCTATCCGGGCGATGCCCATAAAAGGATACTGTCCTTCACTAAGCTCAAAAAATATTTTTAGCACTTCCCTTCTTGTGGCTTCATCATTGATTGCAGAGAACATTTTTACAAAAAGTACAAACTCAGCATATTTATCATGTTCTTTATTCTGTTTGCGATAATACTCTATGAATTTTTTGGAAAAGTTAATAATTGAAATGGCGTCAGGCAAACTATTAGCATAGTCACAGAGGTTTTTCTGATAGTCCTTTTCGCGACTAAAAAGAGCAGTTATTAACTTTTGCTCGTCATGGTTTTTTATTTGAACTTTCAAGTCCCCACTTTTATAGTCTTCATAAGCCTCCGTTGTATGGAACTCAAGGGCTTTAAACTTATCTTCCAAATCATCCTCATTCAAATCAGCCGAGAATTTCAAAACACCAATGATGTAATTTTCAGTTAATAAGGGCAAATTCCATAACTGTGTTTTTTCAGCATGAAAATAAAAATGAAATCCGAGTAACTCATAAGGAAAGTCCATTTTTTTTAGATGTTCAAGAAAACACCCATACGTTTTTTTAAGTGCGTAATATAATAGAGTGAAATAGTCTTTTAGAAATTGGTCTGCTTTCAGATCATCTTTGATCTCAAGAGCATCCAATTTTTCAATAATTCTTGGCGGTATATTATGCGCATAAATAGGGTTGCTCATTCTTCTTTGTAAATCTAAAAATATATATGGTAATTCTTTTGAGGATATAACTGGAAACATAACGCTAACTCAACTTCTTATAAGAACATCAAAACGATGCTAATATTACCATCAAATTAACTTGGTGTCAGTAATTCTCAATTTGAAAAGAATATAGAATTACTGACTTGCTGAAAATTATTATTTTTTTACATTGGTATTTTATTCTGTGGACCGTTCTTATCTACGACAACATCTCTTCCGCATGCGCTAAACTTTGATCCGTTATTTTAACCCCGCCTAACATCCGTGCGATTTCTTTGACTCGATCACTTTGCTGCAATTCAATCACCGTCGTTGACGTCGATTTTTTCGATTGATTTTTTTGAACTTGTAAATGTTGATGAGCCTGCGAAGCGACTTGCGGTAAATGTGTAACGCAAATAACTTGTGTTTCAGTGCCCAGTTCGTGGAGCAATTTTCCGACGATTTCTGCGGTTGCACCACCGATCCCAACATCGACCTCATCGAATAATAAACAGGGAGTCATATTTTGATGTGTTGCGATCATTTGTATCGCTAAACTGATCCGAGAGAGCTCCCCGCCGGAAGCGATCTTATTTAAAGCTCCCAAACTCGAACCCGGATTAGTTTTAACTAAAAATTCAATTTTATCTAAACCATGGCGTCTGGGAATAACATCGCCTAAAAATTCACACGCGATACTTAACTCACCACCAGGCATGCCGAGTTCTTGAATGTGTTTCGAGATCTGTTTGCCGAGCTTTTTAGCGGCCTTAACTCGTGACTCATGTAATTGAGTGGCCACATTAAAATAATTTTGTTGAATAGTCGTGCGCTCTTTAATTAAGTGTTCTAAAGCTTGATCGCGATCACTCAACTTTTCTAATTGATCTTTTAATTGCTGCGAAAGCACCGGTAATTCTTTTGCAGAGACTTTATGTTTGCGAGCCACGTCATGAATAACTTGCAATCGATCATCAATTTTTGATAAGGCCTCAGGATTTAATTGTGCGGCATCACATTGCGACTCAATTTCATCAACGGCCTCTTGGCATTGAATAACGGCTTGGTTTAAGCAATCATTCACGGCATCAAACTGCGATGTTAATTTCTGCAATTCAATCAGTTTTTGTAAGCTCAAATGCAATGACTGAATAACATTAAAGTCATCATCGCGTAATAGCCCCATCAATGTTTGGCTGTGTGCGACAATATCACCCGCATTACTGAGTGTTTTATGTTTTTTGTTCAGCTGTTCGTATTCTTCAAGCGTGAGTGCCAACTTATCTAACTCATCCACTTGATAACGCAATAGCTCTAAGTAGGCGATATCTATATTTTGTTTTTCTAGATCAGTAATTTTAGTTTGTATGTCTTGCCATTCATAAAATAATTCTTCAACGGGCGTGATTAACTTTGAATGTTTTGAAAAACTATCTAAAATTTGTCGATGTGTCTCGCGTTGCAATAAAGTTTGATTTTCATGTTGTCCGTGAATGGATACAAGATGAGTCGCTATAGTTTTTAATTGTTGCACAGTACAGGTGTAGCCATTGATATAACAACGCGAACGACCATCCGTATTGAGCGTGCGTCGTAAAAGGCATTCTGAATCGGCATTAAATTCTTGTTCGTTTAACCAGGTCATCGCCCCAGCATTATGATCAACGTTAAAACTTGCACTGATATCACAGCGATTTGTGTTCGCACGAATTAAATTTCGATCCGCACGGCCACCCAGTGCCAAACTTAACGCATCAATCATAATGGATTTACCCGCACCGGTTTCACCGGTGATAGCAGACATTCCTGGTTTTAATTGCAAATCACATTCTTCTACAATCGTAAAGTTTTTAATATGTAAGTGTGTGAGCATGACTAGAGTCCTTTCTGCGTTAAAGATTCCCACCCCAATTTTGAACGCAAGGTTTCAAAATAATCATATTCAACCGGATGGATCAAGCGTAATAATTCTTGTTTTTTAGTAATAAGAATGGATTGCCCGGGTGCTATTGTTTCACGTTTTTTTCCGTCGCAACTTAACTTGGGCGACGTGATGTTTTCTTTATTAATATAAACTTTGATCTGACTATCACCTCGAATAACAATCGGTCGACTGCTTAAGGTATGTGAAAATATTGGAACGAGCACAATGGCATCGAGGTTTGGGTGTAAAATGGGTCCGCCGCCGGACAGTGCATGTGCCGTTGATCCGGTGGGTGTCGCAAAAATAATTCCGTCGGCACGGTGTTTACACATGAGTTCATCATCAATAAAAATGGTGAATTCTGTGAGTGAAGGCACATCACCCGGTAAAATGGCCACTTCATTTAAAGCAATATCGTTGTATTCAGTCTCT
>DAOUQR010000203.1 GCA_030625525.1 Pseudomonadota bacterium
TTCGGTTTTACCCACACCGGTTGGGCCTAAAAATAAGAATGAGCCGATGGGTCGATTAGGATCCGATAGGCCTGCGCGTGATCGACGGATCGCATTGGATACCACGGTCACCGCTTCATCTTGTCCGATTAAACGTTGGTGGAGTTCGTCTTCCATGCGTAATAGTTTTTCGCGCTCGCCTTCAAGCATTTTGCTGACGGGAATGCCGGTCCATTTAGAGACAATTTCTGCCACTTCTTCTTCAGTGACTTTGTTTCTTAGTAATTTAGTTTCGGTTGGTGCGCTGTCACCGCTTGCGGCATCGCTCGCATCGGCCAATTGTTTTTCGAGTTCAGGAATGCGACCGTATTGTAGCTCTGACATGCGTGCGAGATCTTGAGCGCGGCTTGCTGTTTCTAACTCAATACGTGCCCGTTCCAATTGTTCTTTGATATGCTGCGTGCCTTGAACGGCGGCTTTTTCAGCTTTCCAAATATCTTCGAGATCCGCATATTCTTTTTCTACCGTGTTAATGGTTTCTTCTAAATCAGCCAAACGTTGTTTTGATGCCTCATCTTCTTCTTTTTTTAAGGCTTCACGCTCAACGTTTAATTGAATTAAGCGACGATACAATTTATCCATGGATTCGGGTTTAGAATCAATTTCTATACGAATGAGTGAGGCACCTTCATCGATTAAATCGATGGCTTTATCGGGTAATTGGCGATCAGAAATATAACGATGCGACAACGTCGCAGCGGCAACGATGGCACTATCGGTGATCGTCACACCATGATGGACCTCATAGCGTTCTTTTAAGCCACGTAAAATAGCGATGGTATCCTCAACGGTAGGCTCATCGACTAATACTTTTTGGAATCGGCGTTCAAGAGCGGCGTCTTTTTCGATGTATTGACGGTATTCATCTAATGTCGTCGCACCGATACAGTGCAATTCACCGCGGGCGAGTGCTGGTTTTAACATATTGCCGGCATCCATCGCGCCTTCAGCCTTACCTGCCCCGACCATGGTATGCAATTCATCGATAAATAAAATGATTTGCCCTTCTTGCTTGGATAAATCATTCAATACGCCTTTGAGGCGTTCTTCAAATTCACCACGAAATTTGGCACCGGCGATCAATGAACCCATGTCCAAAGACAGTAAGCGCTTGTTGCGCATGCCTTCAGGAACTTCGTTATTAATAATGCGTTGTGCCAAGCCTTCTGCGATGGCCGTTTTACCGACACCCGGCTCACCGATCAAGACCGGATTATTTTTGGTGCGACGTTGTAGAATTTGCATCACACGACGGATCTCTTCATCACGACCGATGATCGGATCCAATTTATTTTGTTCAGCGCGCTCCGTTAAATCGATGGTAAAGCGATCGAGTGCTTGTCGTGATTCTTCAGCGTTGGGATCGTTAACCGTTTCACCGCCACGAAGATTTTCAACCGCTTTTGTTATCGATTGTTTCGTTGCCCCATTTTTTCGTAATAACTCACCCGCTTCGTCTTTATCATCAATCAGGGCCAAAATAAATAATTCACTCGAGATGTATTTATCTTTGCGTTGCTGCGCTAATTTATCCATGACATTGAATAAACGGTTTAAATTATTCGACACGGTTATCTCGCCTGGCGTGCCTTCTACTTGGGCAATCCGGTCAATCGCGTCATCACAATCCGAACGTAATTTAGGTACATTAACCCCTGCTTGGATCAGCAAATGCCCAACGGTGCCTCCTTCTTGATCCAACAGAGCTTTCTCTAAATGCACCGGCTCTATAAAAGGATTATCACGCCCAAGTGCCAATGATTGCGCATCTTGAATGGCTAATTGAAATTTTGATGTCAGTTTGTCAAATCGCATAAGAAGTCCCTCCTAAAAAATATTTTTGCTTTCTCACTGTCCTGCCGTAAAATGCGGCCAGTCGATAAAAATTCAAGGAAAAAAATGACATGACCGATGAAAAAATAATGAATGTCGATTCTGAAGTCTTTCGGGCGTTGGCACAAGACTATCTGGGTGAGAAAAAAAGAAAACGCCGTTGGGGAATATTTTTTAAAGTTGTCTGGGCATTGTTGTTCTTAATGTTAGTTGTCTCGCTTTATCCAAGGGGATCTAGCATTTCCGACTATCGTAAAAAACCCCATGCTGCACTCATTGATCTGCGCGGCGCAATTTTTGATGGCTCAGCCGCGAATGCTGATAATATCGCTAAAGCCCTGCATAAAGCCTATAAAGATAAAGGGACAGTAGGCGTCATTTTACGTATTAATAGTCCGGGCGGCAGTCCTGTTCAAGCCGATTATATGTTTAATGAAATTATGCGATTGAAGAAAAAACATCCAAAGATCAAAGTGTATGCCGTTTGTAGCGACCTGTGTGCGTCCGCTGCTTATTATGTGGCTTCGGCTGCCGATAAAATTTATGCGAATCCTTCCAGTATCGTTGGCTCTATTGGTGTTTTGTATAATGGATTTGGCTTTACCGGTGTGATGGAAAAAGTAGGTATCCAACGACGTTTGCTGACGGCGGGACAACGCAAAGGATTTTTAGATCCCTTCTCACCCGAAAAACCTGAAGACGTCACCTATATCAAAAAAATTCTTAACAGTATTCACCTGCGTTTTGAGCATCAAGTTGAAAAGGTCGCGGTAAGCGTTTAGAAAAAAATCCGGAAATCTTTTCTGGATTAATGTGGACTGGTGAGTCAGCGAAAAAGCTAGGTTTAATCGATGATTTTGGATCGGCAGGCTATGTTGCTAGAGAAGTTATTAAAACTAAACACATCATCAACTATACGCAAAAACCTAATTATTTAGAACGATTGACTAAACGTCTGGGTATGGCGATGGCTGATCATTTTGCGTTGAGCATGGGATTGAGTAAGGTGCCGGTTGTGAGCAAGGTGTAGGGATGATGAAAACTTTATCTCTGGATCCCGCTGTAAGTGCCAGTAGGGTGCAAGCAGCGGGATGACGAGCCTGAGGCGGGATGACGGCCCTGGACTAATCTCTTGATGTTCCTGACAGGCCTCTTACGTCTGGGTTCTTAGCGTAGGCATCTAGGATTTCTTCTATTAATGTATCGAGCACACTTAGGCGCGCGTCTTCGGAAATAAGTCCTGCCTCTTCGCGAATATTTGTCAGGCGTTTTTCGATCATTTTAGTCACGGTACCATTTGGAAAGAGATTAGAAAGCAGACGGCGTGTTTCAATCGGTCCGATTTGTTCATAAAGACGATTTCTCAAGTTGGCATCTTCCGGTGTGGTGCTCAAAGCCCAGAGTTCTGAAGGCCCGAGTGTCAATGTCAGTAACTGTACATTAACGCCGTATTTAGTT
>DAOUQR010000106.1 GCA_030625525.1 Pseudomonadota bacterium
AACTTGCTCGCTCATGATATACTCCCGGCGCTTTTGTAAGGCAACGATGTAACCATTTCATCTAAGGTAAATACCATGATTGATGTACAACAATTAGGCTGGGATCCCGACGCTATCGGTATGGTCGATCATCGCGACGTCAAACCACCTTACATCAGGCTATCGTCCCATCGTAAAGGGCAAAACGGGGACGTCGTTTATACCTACGACTTGCGTGTCACACAGCCGAATCAAAGCTATCTTGATACCGATCTTTTGCACTCTTTCGAACACTTCCTCTTAGACGGTCTTCTTAAATACTACGATGATATTTTTTGCTGCGTCGCCCCCATGGGATGCCAAACCGGTTTTTACCTTGTATTGCTCAATGAAGGACACGCTGATGCCGTGTGCGCTCTCTATGAAAAAATCCTAACCGAGATCACGCAAGCCGAAAAAGTCCCTTATGCCAGCACTAACCACTGCGGCCAAGCGCATTATCATAATTTACATGCCGCACAAGAACTTGCAAAACAATTATTAGCCTGTAAAAACACGTGGAGAGAAGTCTTATGAATAAAAATCCACAAACATGGTCGATGAGCTATGACCACCCTATTCGTTATGACATGATTTGTTGTGATAATATTTTTCACCCAGAAAGCCATGCCATCATCCCAGAAAACAATACATTTAACCGTCGCTTTGTTGTCGTTGACGACACCGTTTACCAACTCTATCAAAAACAAATTAATGATTATTTTTTAAAGAAAAACATTATTGCAAAAATAATTCCTTTTGATGCGGGAGAAGTCAACAAATCCTTAGATAATTATATTGCCTTGCTGGCAGAATTAAATAATTTCCCGATTGATCGCAGAAACGAACCCATCATCGCCATCGGCGGCGGTGTGCTAACCGATGTCGTTGGTTTTGTCGCAGGAACTTATCGCAGAGGCATTCCTCACATAAAAATCCCGACAACGCTCATCGGTTATGTTGACGCGGCCATTGGCGTTAAAGCCGGTATTAATTTTTTAGGCAATAAAAACCGAGTCGGATCATTTACCGCGCCAGAAAAAATCCTTTTAGATAAATCATTTTTAGCAACGCTCAAACCGCGTTATATTCGAGATGGCGTCGGTGAGATCCTAAAATTTGCCGTGATAAAAGATCCGCGATTATTTGATCTGCTCGACAAACAGGGCGTCACGTCTATCAATGAAAAATTTCAAAACACAGACAGTGATCCTATATTAAATCTTGCTATTGATGCCATGATACAAGAATTACAACCTAACCTTTTTGAAGCGGACCTAGCCAGAGTGGCTGACTTTGGCCACACCTTTAGTGTCAGCCTCGAAATGCAACAAGAGATCAGTATTTTGCACGGGGAAGCAGTGACGAATGATATTTTGTTATCCTCTATTTTATCGTGGACTCGCGGCATTTTATCGCGAGAGGCATTAAATAAAATCATCCAATTAATACGAAAATTAAATCTACCGATTTATCATCGAGCCTTTAAACCAAGATCACTATTTGATTCGGTCATTGAACGCACCAACCACCGCGGTGGTCAACAAAGAGTGCCGATACCCTCAAAAATTGGAGAGTGCACTTTTCTTAACGATATCACGCTCGATGAAATATCTAATGTCTGTAACATTATAAAAACCTTAGAACAAGGAGTACTCGCATGACAAACAACGTTGATCCAGCCGAAATTGAACAATTCACACGGCTTGCAAACATTTGGTGGGATACAAAAGGCTCCATGGGATTATTACATAGCGTAAACCCCTTGCGCGTCGGCTTTATCGAAGAAGCGATCACTTTAAAAAATTTAAACGTGCTTGATATTGGATGCGGCGGTGGAATTTTAACTGAAGCACTCGCTAAAGCCGGCGCAAATGTCACCGGTATTGATCTTGCAAAGATGCCTCTTGAAATTGCAAAGCAACATGCCGAAAAATCAAAGCTGAACATCGACTATCGCCTGCAAAGTGCAGAAGATTTAGCAAAAGAGTATCCCGGACACTTCGATGTCGTCATCTGCTTAGAAACCTTAGAGCATGTACCCGATCCTAAAAAAATGATTACCACTTGTGCCGCGCTCCTAAAACCTAAAGGCCATACGTTTTTCTCAACCATTAACCGAACGATAAAAGCTTATCTTTTTGCAATTCTGGGTGCGGAATACGTCTTACGAATAATGCCAAAAGGCACACATCATTATAAAAAATTAATACGCCCAACAGAATTAACCGATTGGGCTGAAATAAATAAACTTCATTTGCAAAAAACATCCAGCTTTATGTATAACCCGCTCCAAAAATCATTCAAATTACGCCCAGGAGCAGACGTTAATTACATTATGCATTTTGTCCAAACATAACAATAGGAGATATACACTATGACTACGCAATCGATCGGCTGCAGTTTTTCAAACATAAAACCCTTTCTAGCCTTGTCTCGAACAACTCACGGATTTTTGGATATGTCGACACCGCTACTGTGTGCCTTGCTCGCACTAGGTGCAGTGCCGTCATATACTGTGATCATTCTAGGCTTAATCACTGCTTTTTCAGGTTACACTGCGATTTACGCATTAAACGATATTGTGTCGTACCGTGAAGATAGAGAAAAAATGTCTGCTGAGGATAATCATCAAGCTTATGCAGTCGAAGCTGGGGAATTACGCCATCCTATCGCTCAAGGCGTATTAAGTTTAAAAGCCGGTGTTACTTGGTGTGTTTTTTGGTTATCGCTTGCTTTAATCGCTGGTTATTTTTTAAATCCGATCGTTCCTGTGATTTTGCTTGCCGGTGGGATTTTAGAAGTTGTTTATTGTCGCTTATTCACTGTTTCATCCTTACGTATTTTTGTGAGTGGTTTGGTAAAAGCTTGTGGACCCGTCGCCGCCGTCTTTGCGGTAACGCCATCTCCCGATCCGCTTTTTGTCGGTGCAATTTTACTTTGGATTATGTTATTTGAAATCGGCGGTCAAAATATCCCTGCCGATTGGAATGATGTTGAGGAAGATAAAAGGCTAAACGCTAAAACAATTCCCGTACAGTTTGGACCAAACTACGCAAGCTGGATTATTTTGCTAGCAACCTCTGCTGCGGTGATTGTCAGCTTTGTGCCATTGATGCTTTCTTCTATTGGATTTTCTGTATCGTTTTTAGTGTTAAATGCGTGCCTCGGCGGTTATTTGCTGCTGCGCCCGGCTTATAGTTTGTTTAGAACTAAAGAATCGCGTTATGCAACGAGCTTGTTTAATTATGCTAGCTATTATCCATTAGCGATATTTTGCTTGACGGGGTTGCAGCTTGTTATGAGAGCGGTTTAGGTCGCTGGAAAGTGCTATCGCCTTTACTTATTTGCAATAAGGTAGGCGAGCACGGATGTGTTACTTGTTCTCAGGATGGATAAGCGCATTCAATGCCGCTTCGGAATTATTTGCAGTGGTTCTGGATTTGTCGCAGAACCACTGTTTGAAAATGGTTTATATGACATTCTAGCGATACGATGCCCCAAGAACAACGTCAATGTCTCTGACAATTTAACAACCGTGTTTAGGGCTCACTACTTCACCGTCACCGTCACCTTCACCGTCATCTTCTTTTTTTCTTTTTTCAGAAGCACAAGGCTGCGATCTCCACTTATTCAAATAACCTTTCTGATTACCCGTTAAGGTCTTTGCAATATTCGCAACATCGTGAGACACAGAAGTCACAGGTTTACCTTCGACAGGTTTACCTTCGACAGGTTTACCTTCGACAGCTTTACCTTCGACAGGTTTACCTTCGACAGATTTACCTTCGACAGATTTACCTTCGACAGCTTTACCTTCGACAGCTTTACCTTCGACAACCCCAACAACATGAACAGCATCATGTGCATCATCATGTGCATCATCATGTACAGCATCATCATGAACAGCATCATTATTTCGTTCGAAAGACAACCGACCGTTGAGGATTACGTTCTGACGTTTTTTGTCTAATCGAGAATTGATTCGTAATCCTTCTTTCATGGCAGAGACTACACGCATCGCACCAATGGCAAGACCGCATAGAGCACCGAAAGTTAATGCAATAGCTATTATATGTGGGCTCATAAGTAAGATGGCGAGTGTGCTACCAGCTACAAAATGAGAAGTAATAACCAACCCGACCCACGTAACAATCAACGGAAGCCCTGCTGTGAAGGCTCCTTTTGCGAATATTTTGGTATATTTCCAAAAATTCTTAACTCCTGCTGGTATCTTGGAGCCCGGCAGATTGTATGTTGCTTTTATTTTAAGCCAGAATGACTTCTCGTCGCTCCATATTTCCTCCAGAGTCCGTTGCTTTTTTTTCTTGACTTCTAGTTTTTCGAGGTTTACCTCCAAAACATGTGCAGTCATGTATTGGTTTAAGAGCTTATGTTCATGGTAGGTGATCAAAGATTTCAGATATCCGCACTCAGACAGTTTCTTTGCCGCCAATGCATTACCTATTGCAAGATATAAACCAAAACCTAAACCAGACAATAAGGTGACGCCTGTAGCTATGCCAACACCAGCGACTCCGAGTGGTGCCGCAAAAATTATTTTTACGGCAGCACCCACACCCCATGCGGGAGCTATAGTGCATGCTATTCTTGCGATAAAATTAGCTACCATGGTCAGGTAGTTATTAGTAATGTTTTTCGGGTCAAACTTACGAGAACGACCAAAGAAACGTTTGATACGTCGTAATTGCCAGCTAGATAGGCCTTTTTCTGCAGTCTGATCATTAATTATGGTGCTAATTTTTTCACGATAATTCTCAGAACCAAAGACTTTAGCACCTTTTATGTCATTCTTGCTTACCATAATGGCGTCGACCAGCGCAGCGGCCAGCTCATCATCAACAATACCAGAAAACTTTTGCTTAAGCAGGCAAAGTAAGGTATCTCTGATAATGTCATTTTCAACGGACGGATCACCTAGAAGAACGCTACTTAATTTGTCTCTGTAGGTAATGGTTTTGCCATCCTTATCTACCTGTTCCACTCCCTCTACTTTGAAGCTTTGATCCAAGCCATCGCCATCGCCATCGCCATCGCCATCGCCATCGCCATCGCCATCGCCATCGCCA
>DAOUQR010000118.1 GCA_030625525.1 Pseudomonadota bacterium
AAGGTTTTGCTAAAGATTATCTAAAACCTGAAGGTGATTTGAACGATAATGCTGCACAGATTTATATGTCAAATTATTTAAGTCACCCTGATTCACAAAAGGAAAATCGACTAGAGACACTTCACAATGTTTATGAATTGAAGTTAGATCTTAAAGATCTTATGCCGCGTCGAGATGCCATAGGTTATTCTTTGGCTGAGCCAAACGCGGAGGAAAAGCAGCAATATGCCGCCAATTTCTTCGTGAATCGTTTCCTCGCTTTAACCGGTTTAGATAAACTAGAAGTAGAGGGAAACGAATTCAAAGACCGAGTCCTTCAGAAAAAAATCCTCGATAAATCCCCCGTATTCAAATCGTCTCAAGCAAATGAATTAACCGATCTTTTCATTAATAACCTAACAAGCTACCCCAAAGCCGTCAAAAAACTAGAAAAACTCGGTTTTGAAGAATCCGATGCAAAAAAATACGCAACAACGATCTTGCTTACTCAAGTCTGTAAACGTTTCGGCTTCACTCGCGCGCAACAAAGCGCACTTTTGGCTTATTGCACAACCGATGGCAAACTAATTAATCTCATTAGAAAACTCATCGAAACCAACGTCGGCCCCTCAGCGATTCGGCGCGTCATGGAAGCAACTAATACACATGCGAAAAGCGAAGTATTCACAAATACCGATGAACTCGCAAAGCAAGCCTTTAAAAATAACCAATACCGAAGAAGAGTTAACAGTATTGATGATTTGCTTTATTCGGAAGATGTAATGAAACGCGTGAAAGCGAAAGGCGATTTGAAAAAATATATTGACGGAATTCAGGCTTCATCACCGCTTTCATTATTTAACCACAAGTTTCGATCGCGATTTAAAGACTTAATACGATTAGATGAATTTAAGGATTTATTACATCACATTCAGGAAGGTTTTATCACGCCCGAGGTGTTTGAGCGTTTCAAACTTAAAGAAGATATGCTCGAAAGATTTTCTCGATTTTCGAATGATTTTTTGATGGATGAACACGCACGTTTTAAGATGCTTGAAAATTTAAAAGGTCATTTAGAGATAGAGCTTGGAAAAAATGAAGGGCATCCTCGAAAACTCAAAACGATTACAGACTTAATCGGACGTTTTGAAGATAGTATCAACCACTACAAAAATAAAACCAAGGAAATTCAGAAAATAGCACTGTTATTCGACGATAAGCTTGCCATTATTCGTCAGGTGAAAAAACCGGATCACTTACGTGTTAAAACAGACTTCCACATTACCAAAGCTATAACAGAGAAGAAAGCTGGCGAAGAAGATAAGAAGGTTTATGTCCGTGATGAAACGAAATCGATGGTGAGGGTTTTTACTTCACAAAATGCTGAGGATCATAAAAAGACTATCACTGAGTGGTTAGATCCGAGCAAAACCAGCTTGGGTGAAACTAAGGATATTAAGGCTGAAGCTCCTCCTAAAGGTCTGGCGGATGCTTTATTTATAGAAGAAGATGCAAAGGATTCTGAGGATAAATTCAACGCAGAAAACGCAACTAGCAAAGTTGACCTAAGCAAACATTTCGAAAAAGCAGGGCCAACAGAACCCAATGAGACAGTGGAGCTATCTTTGGTTGCTACGAGCACAGGTTCTAGAACGGGACCAACCAATCGCGCGGTCTTATCCGTCGTCACCAAAGGACGTAACGCCGGGCGATCAACCTCCTATGCTTCAACCAGCAGGCCTTTAGAGAACGTCACATTAAAAGAGCTAGCCAGGCGTCAAGCTGAGACTCTGGTTAATAAAGTATTAGAACGGCAACGTGCTGGAATAAAAATTGGTGATAAAAATAATAAACTCATTTACGTGATTAATAAATCAAGTCACAAAGGTCAAGCACAAGCTTATGCGGATGAACTGTATAAAGCCAGCGTTGTTTTACTTCAACGATATAACCCAGATAAAAACCTACGTGGCGCAATCGAATTCTGGGGCGCGGTTAAATCACCAAGCTTTACCGCTAAAAGCGAGGTCGGAAGAGGGCCCAAGGCAGCAAGCCGCTTAAAAGCGTACGCAGAAGTCCCAGGTAATAAGGAGATGGTTGAGCGTTTCGACGCACTCCATTCCACACACAAGAGTGAGAAAGCTCATAAAGAGGCGCTTGATGTGGGTAAGGATGCCGATGAACATGCTGCGAAGACGATTGGACCGGGTAGCCGATAGTTGCACAATGGGGTCAGGCCTGAGGCCTGACCCCAAACTGATTTCGTCTCACCACGAAAACAACAGAATAGAATCCGTATAAATACCTTTAATTTCACTAATGATTTCAGCTTTATAGTAGGCGATATCTGATCGGGCCTGCGTATCTGCAACAATGAGTAGCAAATCAATATCGCCACCTTTGGCGGCATCGTTAGCTCGGCTACCAAATAAACCGTCGAGAAAACGGTTTGTTCGCGTTGAGTGATGCGCATCTTAGTGGCTCTGGATAACCGATTTTATCGCAAGTAGTTCTGGACACAGATCCTTTAACTTTCGGTAAAAGCCCGTTAAATCATCATCGTTGTATTCGTGCGCCTCGACATTACGCAGCTCACGAATGGTGATCCATTTGCTGGCGCTTTGGACTAACCCCAGCTTTTCAGCTTTGTTGATATAGTCTCGAGTCGTTCCTTTAAACCCTGGTTCTTCAATCGCTATTTTGGTCCGCAGATACTGCATAATAAATAAATCGGACACGCGTGAGCAGCGTGAAATAAAGCTTTCCCAGGTTTCCATGATTTCATCGTCCATGTCAGTTAGGTTGTCAGAAAGATTTTGTATTTTGTGAAAGCTGTAGTCTAGATGTTGAATGGCTTTCTCTAGTTTTGAAGCGGTTTCAACTAACAGCGCTTGATAATCCATGTTTTTTTCTCAATGATGAAAAAGAATATTGGGTAAGCAAAAAAATGAGTCATTTTATGATGGAGTTTGAGGAGCAATTTGCACCTTATGTTTAGAGGGTCCCGTTACACAGAATTATTTAGAGGCCAGGATTACTAGGAGCTGCTCCTTGATCGGCGTGTTCCACTTCCTCTTCTTTTGGATTTTTCTTTCGGTATAGTTTAAAAGCCGCTTTAAATTCATCTTGCTCACTGCGTTCTGTGCTTTTTGTTTTGTTTGCCGTTGTTATTTCACTCAGTTTTTCTTGGTGTTGCTTATACAGTTGTTCACCCTTGCTTTTAACGCTTTCTGCGGGCTCTAGTTTAAAATCGTCATAATTAATTCGATGGTAGCGGCCTTCCTGGTGTTTATAGGTTTTGCTAACGAGTTCGATTTCGTCGGGTTTATAACCTTGCGCTCTTGCTTCAGCATAGCTTTGGGCTAGGATGTTTGGATCATTGGATGTGAATTTAATTGTTTCCCAACCAAGGTCTTTGCCATTGGCGACGATATCTTTGATATCGCGGTGGATTAGGTTTCCCTTTTTGGAGTCGGCTACGCTCCATTTTAATGTGGCAAGTTTTTGGTTGTCACCTTCAACAGTGAGCTCTTTGCCTGAGTGGGTTTGTCTAATAGGGGTGATTTTATCCCAGTTGTCTAGTAGTTTATTCATGACAACAGAGGGATCCGTACCGGTCTTTGCTAGTTCAGGCCCTCCCTCTATAAGAGCGAGGTTTTTATTTTTGATGCTTGGGTGCATGGCGCTAATAATATAGGCTCTGCGTAGGCGCTGTTCATTTTCTTGGGTTGATAATCGATCTTTTAAGTTGTTGCTTTCGTTGGTAGCTTTGTCACTAAATTCCGTTTTTGCTGTTTTTTGGTTTTCGTCAAATTTATTTTTTAGTTGGCCTGTTGCTGTTTCAGCTTGTTCATCACTCATAATATCTTTTAGAGCATTTTGAATCGTTTTTTCGTGGTTCTTAGTCCAGTCTGCATTAGATTTTTTGGAAAACTTCTCGTAGGCATGAGCGCTTTCATCCGTAAATAATTGCTTTACATCGTTGGCAGTTAATGTGTTTCCGAATTCATTATTGGCGAATCCAATTGCACCTGAAAAACGGGTGGATTGATGCTCTAGTTCCTTTTGTACACTCGTTGAGTGTTCCTGTAGAGCCTTTTTAATGTCATCATATTGCTCTGGGTGTGATCCTTTGAGTTCACCGAGAGTAACCTCTGTGTCATCTTCTTCATCACGGTAGAGTACGACATCATCAAAGTTAGCACTGAACTCTGAATTATTATTTTCTAGCCAGTTATTTGTTTTTTCTGGGAGGAATTCGTCGGTATCAAACCAATCCTCATCCATATTGTCCAAAACTCGGATTAAGTCGGGATTTTCTAGCATGACTTCAAGGGTCGAATCGAAATTTAGATCGGCTTCAGTACGTAATGTAAAATATGCGCGGATCATATCGTTGTGAATGTTTCCAATTTTACGGAAACCATCGTTCATCTCTTCAGGTTTGCGCGTTAGAAATTTTTTCGCCAGCTCTGGGTTAATAGGAGCCGCGTTACTGCTGTCACCGAGGCGTGAGAGTATCGTTCGAGGAAGTTCTTTTGTTAATCCAGCTTTTAGTGCTGAACCTGGGAGTGTGTTGAGTTTGAGCCAGGTTGATACCGTTGGTTTAGCAGATTCTTTGGCTTGCTTCCAGTGGGCTTTTGCTTTTGGAAAACGATTTTTTTTATCGCTCGAAATTGTTCCCCATAGATTACCAAGGGCGTCAAGCGCACCGACTGCCGCATTTTTGGCAGAGTTTCCAACGGAATTCAGCGCTTGTTTCACTT
>DAOUQR010000040.1 GCA_030625525.1 Pseudomonadota bacterium
AGAGACAGAGGCGGAGAATACCGCTATCGATTTATATCAATTTCTCGGTGCCAATAAGTTCCGCGAAAAGAAGTTAAGATATAACTCCAATGATATTCTTAAGTTTTTATGTATTATGTTGTCAAATAAGTCTGAGGATAAACTTGCAAGGCTGACTCACGGTTTCGTAAACCTCATATTCTATCCAGGCTGTGTAATATATAAAGATTTAGAATATCCTGAAACAACTCTCCTGTGGATTAAATATTATGTACTTAAAGGTGATCGCCTGGAGCGTTCTGTAAAGACCTGTTTCAAAAAAAACACGGAAAATAAGACGCTAATAGATGCTATTAGCACACATTTTCGCGAAGCGATTAATAAGTTTTTAGACGCTATCCCTATCCCTGTTAACTATAAAATATTTGAAAAAGAAAAGGAAAAGTTTGGTGGGAGGGACTTCCTTGAGATTTTTGATGGTTTAAACTTTACGAAACAACAAAAAGAATTCTTAAAAATAACACACAATCTCACATTGAATGAGAAGATGCCAGACAGGTATAAGCCGTTATTAGACATGTTTAAAACATCATTTATAGATAAAGATACCACTGCTCTTTTGCATGATTTTAACTCGCTTATAAATGAAGAAGATAACGATGAATGCTATTATAATTTAATCTTACGTTTCTTCAACATGGGTACAAAAGAAGAAAGTCTAAACTTAATTAACGCAGAATATATATCCGACACTGTAAGAGAACAATTCTATATTATTTATAATTTGATTCATTGCTCCGTTATTGCAACAAATGAGTATACTCAGCTCAGAGATGCGCTAAATGAATTTAAAATTTATAAAGATTCGGCCGAATTTATTTTTGATATTATTGAATGTATTGAGGAATTCAAAAAAGATAAAAAAGATTTAATCCATGAAAACTGCCAGCAAATAATTGCTTCACTACTTTATGCTCTCCCTTATCGCAAGCAGTCTATTAATAGAATGACCAGCCGAAGGGAGGGGGAGGATATTAAGCTATTAGCCACTGATCTTCGTCGCTCATATAATAACGCTTCGCACGTTAAAAAAGCAGAAAAGGGGCTTGCTTCAAAATCAGTCACCGATGAGCAAAAATCTAAGCTTACATCACGCTTGGAAAATGAAATTGTTCGACAGAATACTATAGAAGACGTAGATGATAATCATATCCAAACAATCAACCGTCGTGTCGCAGCCTTGTTGGCTACAAAAAATGCACTTGAACAAAATACCAAATTCTCATGGTTTACAGTGGATTTGCTACTGCGCCAACTTGTTAGAAACAAAGATATCAACACCCACCGTGATGGTTGGAAAAATAACTGGGCCTCGTTATTCACCACATCTTCTCGCAAAGAAGTTGATGCCATATTTGACGACACGGTTGCTACTATCCGCGACGCCACGTTGTCAACATGAATTTTACACAATTTTGAAGGAAAAAACGCTGTACAAGCTTAGATGATCTCACGCTCGAAAGCGACATTATCCACGGGATTTCCTTGAGAGATTATGGTATGATCCCATCATATTTTTGAGCTATAAAACGTGTATAGGTGGATGATGAAAAAAGATTGGCCCACTCGTGATTATGATTTAAAAACGGCTGCTGATATTATTAGTCGCTACGTTGAATTAAATGAAGGCGAACCGATTGGTTTATTACATATTGCTGTTGCTGAAGATGAAATCGCAGATGTTCAAATTTCAGATTGGCTGATGGAACTCGCGGAACACTATTATATGTTATACGGTCGTGAACGAGGTGAACGCGTGACAGAACTTATCCTTGCACGTTGCATCACCAGTGGTCACGCTATTCATTAAATGGATGGCTTCGATAAACTAGCAGCGTTACAAGCTCAAGTTGAAAGTGCTGAGCAAGCACTTGCGCCATTACCCTCTTCGATTCAAAACTCTGACTTTAAAAAAGTTTGTTTTTCCAGTGAATTTTTTACCCAAAGTGTGATTAGCCGATCGGACATTGCCTGTGAATTATTTTCCAGTGGCGATCTAGATACGGTCTATGTGCCTAATACTTACCTTAAAAAATTAGAAGACATTTTTAATTCGATAACTCCACAGACTGATTTGCATCAAGTGTTACGTGAATTTCGCCGACGCGAAATGATGCGTATTGTTTGGCGTTCGCTAAGCCACGCCGCAACACTTCTTGAAACTTTGTCAGATTTGTCAAATATGGCAGATGCAATCCTAATAAAAACAATCAATTATGTGTCCAAAAAACACCAGGAAAAATATGGTGTGCCTCAGAATAAATATGGTCAGCCTCAATCACTTCAAGTGATTTGCTTGGGAAAACTAGGTGGATCAGAATTAAATTTTTCTTCAGATATTGATTTAATTTGTGTTTATCCAGAAGCAGGCATGACGAGTGAAGGTGAAAGTAACGAAAACTTTTTTAAAAAACTTTTGCAAAAGTTATTAAAAGCCTTAACTGAAGTTACTAAAGATGGTTTTGTGTATCGAGTCGATTTACGTTTGCGTCCTTTTGGTGACAGTGGCCCGATGATCATGAATTATAACGCACTGAATACATATTATCAGGAACAGGGTCGTGGTTGGGAACGTTACGCATTGATAAAAGCCCGCCTTTTACCCTTAGGCACAAAACAAGAGCGAGACCCTTTACAAAAAATTATTCGTCGATTTGTGTATAGGCGCTACGTTGATTATTCGGCTATTGACGCACTTCGCAGTTTAAAACATTTAATTGAACTCGAAGTAAAAATGGGTGGCTTAGAAGATAATATTAAGCGTGGCGCTGGCGGTATTCGTCAAATTGAATTTATCGCTCAAACATTTCAACTCGTTCAAGGTGGTCAAGATCATCGTTTACAAAAAGAAAGTTTATTAGATGTTTTGCCGTGTTTAGAACAGCTTGGTTTTTTAAATAAGCAAATTGTTAAAGAATTAAAAGAAGCTTATGAGTTTTTACGTGTCCTTGAAAACTGTATACAGATGATCGCTGATAGGCAAACACATGATTTGCCTAGCCAGCTGATTGATCAACAGCGTTTATGTTTGGCGATGGATTTTAGTCATTGGTCGGATTTGAAAAAGACATTAAATGATTATCGAAAGCGAGTGAATTTTCATTTTGAAAATATGTTATCAAGCAAAGACAATGATATTTCAGCTGAAAAGTTATCTCAAGAAGAATTGCATGCTTTATGGCAGGGCCAAATAGGTACGACGAGTAGTTTGATTTTACTCGAACAGTTGGGTTTTACAGAAAATGAAGCGGCTCTTGAGCGCATGGAGCATTTTCGAAGTTCACGACGTGTACGCATATTAACAAGTGAGGCACGTCAGCGACTCGATCAGTTAATTCCATGTTTGCTCGTTGAAATTGGTCAACAGGAGCATTCACAAATTCTGTTATCACGCGTTATTCTGTTGCTAGAAAATATTGCACAGCGTAGCGCGTATTTATCCTTGTTACTTGAAAATCCAAATACGATCCCACATTTGATTCAGCTATTCGTAAGCAGCGCTTGGATCGCCGAGATAGTGAGCTTGCATCCTTTATTACTTACAGAATTATTGGTCACAGAGGCACTCTATGCGCCAACACCACAGAGTGAGTTAAGGCAAGAATTGGATACCATTATTGGAAATTTACCCGAGCCAGACTTTGAAAATAAAATTGATGCGCTTCGTCAATTTAAACTAAGACAAACACTCCGGGTGGCTGCGGCAGAGACGATGAGCGCATTGCCACTCATGAATGTGAGTGACCATTTAACGTTTACCGCTATTGTGATTATTAATAAACTCTGTGAAATACTGTCTGAGCATATGCTTGAAAAATATCCTCAAGCAGCTCAAGAAAATTTACTACCCACTAAAAATGACTTCGCGATTATTGCTTACGGAAAACTCGGTGGCATTGAAATAAGTTACGGTTCGGATTTAGACATCGTATTTTTGCATACAAAATCCAAAGGTGAAGATCAATATGTTCTGCGTTTTGCTCAACGTTTAATCCACCTACTGAGTATGAAGACGGCCAGTGGTGTGCTCTACTCTGTTGATACGCGTCTACGTCCATCTGGTTCGGCGGGTTTATTAGTGAGCCAAATGGATGCATTCATTGATTATCAGCGTGAGCAAGCTTGGACGTGGGAACACCAAGCCTTGGTTCGAGCACGTATTATTTATGGTAGTGCCGAGTTAATACAAAAATTTAACCAGGCACGAGCGGATATTTTAGGCTTACCGCGTGATGTAAAACAGCTACGTGAAGATGTGGTCGTCATGCGAGCAAAAATGTTGGAATCAGCACAATCGTTGCCTAAGGGTGTTATCGATATTAAACATTGCCAAGGTGGTATGACCGATATAGAGTTCATTGTTCAATTTATTGTGCTAGCGCATGCAAAAGGTCAGTTGCCTTTAATAAAATATACTGACAATATTCGATTGCTCGATGCCATTGAAGAACTAAAACTCTGTTCTGCTCAAACTTGTAGAGCACTCAGAGAAATCTATGTTACTTATCGACAAGCACAGCATCGTTTATTATTAGCCGGTAAAGAGACTTATCTGGCTGAAGATTTGTTCGAAAAAGAACGCAATCAAGTGCAGTCTATTTGGAAAGATGTACTGTTAGAGGAGAAATGAGGATGATGGATTTTTCTGATCACGATGGAGTGATTTGGTATGACGGTGAATGGGTGCAGTGGCGCGATGCAACAACACACGTTCTGACACATTCCTTGCATTATGGTATGGGGATCTACGAGGGTATTCGTGCTTATACAACGGAAGAAGGCCCTGCTCTCTTTCGATTGTCAGAACATGTGGACCGTTTTATGGATTCGGCAAAATTAATTCAGATGCAAATGCCCTATACGTATCAAGAAATAAGTGATGCATGCGTTGAAGCGGTTGAGCGCAATGAGTTAGATTCTGCGTATATTCGTCCGATGGCGTTTTTAGGATCGGAAGGAATGGGCTTACATGCAGAAAATTTGCAAACGCATATGATTATTGCGGCTTGGTCGTGGGGCGCTTATCTAGGGCAAGATGCTTTGAAAAATGGGATTCGAATTAAAACATCAACGTTTCGCCGTATTCATTATAATAGTTTATTAACGAAGGCTAAAGTGAATGGGCATTATGTGAATTCTATGTTGGCTTTACGTGAAGCCACTAATTCGGGCTACGATGAGGCTTTATTACTTGATCATTTAGGTTTTGTGGCTGAAGGCAGCGGTGAGAATTTTTTCATGGTGAAAGATGGGGTGGTTCATACGCCAGCTTCGCATAGTATTTTGTTGGGTATTACGCGGCAAACGGTGATGGACTTGTGTAAAAAACATGGAATATCTGTCATTGAACGTAGCATTGTGCGTGACGAAATTTATCTGGCGGATGAAGCTTTTTTTACAGGCACAGCTGCTGAAATTACACCGATCGTTGAGTTGGATGATAGAACTATAGGTGATGGCGCGCCCGGTGAAATTACTCGGATGATACAACAGCTTTATTTTTCAATTGTGCACGGGCGAGAAGCCGAGCACCAAGAGTGGTTAACGTATTGTGATGAATAGGGTCAAGAATCTTCACCCGGAGGTTTTCGCATGTTTTTTGTTGTAGCGCGTTGATGTTTTTCATTGAGGATTTTTTGTTTTGCTCGGCGTGAACGCTTGCGTTTTTGGCGGCGTATTTTTTCATAGGCTTGTTGTTTCTCGCTTTTTTCTGCGTTGATTTTTTCATCTATTTTTTCACACAAACGACGTCGTGCGAAATAGCGATTCTGATCACGCAGGCGGGAATCTTGGCACTTTATTTCCATGCCGGTGGGGATATGTTTGAGATAGACGCATGATGCGGTTTTTTGGATCTTTTGGCCACCGTGGCCGGAGCCTAAAATAAATTTTTCTTGAATATCGGATTCTTCGATATTCAATTCAGTCATGCGCTCTCGTAATTTTTGCCATTTGTTTGAACTAATCATCTTGTAGTTGAGCATAGCAGGCTAAGGTTTTATTTGCCATATGTTCAACAGTGTAGTCATTGACGAAATTCTTAGCTTGCTTAGAGAGCTCAGTCGTAACATCCGATGATGCTAAGAGTCTTTTTATTTGCTTAACCGCTTGTTCGCTATTGCCTACATCAAATAATAAACCATTAGATTGATGTTGAATTATTTCCATAGCGCCGGCTGATCTCGCGGCAACAATCGGAAGTCCTGCGGCCATCGCCTCGAGTAAAACGGAACCGAGTCCTTCTGAACGTGAGGTGAAAAGAAAAATATCCATTGCGGCTAAACAGTTTTCAATGTCAGGGCGAAAACCAGTAAACAGGATTTTATTTTCTAATCCATACTGTTTAACAAGTGATTGAGATGCTTCGAATGTTTCACCATCACCAATAAGAATAAAGTGCGCCTTAATATCAAGTGCAATGAGTTGTTTAGCGATTTCAATAAATGTTTTTTGATCTTTATCTTTTCGAAACTGTGCAACCATACCGATGATCGTTGTGTCTTTTGATAATTTTAAGTCGGCAGCGGTAGTTGTTTGGTAACGAGCGACATCAATTCCATCCGATATGATCGTTAGCCTCTTGGTGTTTTTTATTTGAGAACTCAATTGATCATAAACAGCTTGAGAGATACAAATTATCTTTTTAACGCGTGGATGATTATATTTCCAACTAGTTAATGCTTTATTTTTAATGGGATAAACAACTTTACGACTTAAAATAATAGGCGCTTTGTTTCCAATTAATGAACTGAGCACAGCAATGCTGTGGGCTCTAGCATCATGTGCATGTAAAATTGTTTTTTTATCGGACCAATGTTTGCATTGCCAAATTGCTTTAAGACTTAAATCACCTCGACACGTCCATGTTTTAAAATTCAATTGATGTTTCAGACAGTACTCAGCTAATGCAGAGCCTTTTTGGCAAATGATAGTTTGTCGACATTGTTGTTTTGCAAGCGCGTGATAGAGATAACACAGCTGCGCTTCACCACCACCCCATTCGCGTTGTGTTGATAAATGTAAAATTGATTTACGCATTAACATTCGCAGCTATCTTTATAAATGATTTGCAGTGGTTAAAAACCTGCTGCGGTGAAATAGCGGCAATACCGAATTCAGGTTGAGATGTCTCTTCAGCGCGTAGAACAAGGCGGTTATTTTCAGAAGCATAAGGGCCGCAAATTTTCGGATCAAATTTTGAAAATAAGGCAATGACAGGCGTATTCACCGCGGTTGCAAAATGCATCGGGCCAGTATTACCTGTAATAAGGCAATCCATACGATCCAGCAAGGCTAAATATCGAAAAAAGTCAGGTGTTTCATTTAACACGATAAGATCTGGTTCAAGCTTTTTAATTTTATCACCGGCACGTGCTTCAGAGGGTAATAAATCAGTGATGATGCGCAAATCGATATTTTCTGATTGAGCATGCTGGAGTAACATCTGACTTAAATCAGCAAAATGTTTGCAAGGCCACATGCGATGCTTATGTTGCCATTTTGCATTTAAGCGACCTTTGTATCCACTATAGGTGGGATGTATTCCGACCAATACAGTCTTTTCATTGATATTATATTTTTCGAGTGCTTGCCGAATTTTTATTTTTTGTTTTTCACAGACGGGCAGATAAGGTGTCCGTTGAGGGAGTTGAATCCCCGTGATTGTTTCAATACGTTCTAAAAACTGCACGGCTTGATGAGTCTCGCTATCATCCGTGCAAATTGGGAACATTTCATCTGCAGCATGTTGAATCAACTGTTCATGACGTTTTTTCTGATGAGAGTAAAAATAAAAAACTTT